>JAGVJS010000206.1 GCA_020051025.1 Sphingobium sp.
CCAGCGCCACGGCCAGCAGCAGGCGATGTTCGGCCATGCGCGTCATCATCCAGGCGCCGATGAAGCGCCCGGCCATGGCCCCGCCCCAATAGAGGCTGACCAGTTGCCCGCCGACCACCGGCGTTACGTCCAGCCGGTCGGGCCGCATCAATATGGTAGGCAACAGCGCGCCGATCGCGACCTCTGCCCCCACATAGAAGAAGATCGCCGCCGTCCCCCATCGCAACCGGCGCAGGCGGATCAGCCGGAACATCTGCCGCGTTCCGGCGAAAGGCTGCGCTTCGCCACGCGCCAGCAGGTTGCGATAGCGGATATAGGCCAGAGTCAGGACCGCCGTGACCAGCGCCGTACCGAGAAACGGCAAGGTTGCGTCGATACTGCGCGCCGCGCTGGCGTCCAGTTCGGCGAGCAGCAATGGCGCGCTGATCAGCGGTCCCAGCACGGTGCCGAGCGAATTGAAACCCTGCAACAAGGTCAGGCGACGGGCCGCTCCGCGCGAAGGGCCAATCACGGCAACCACCGTGTTGGACGCGATCTGAAGAAAAGTCTGTCCCGCCGACAAGAGCAGCAAAGCGCCCATCACCATGGCAAAGGACAGGGCCGTCTGCGCCATGGTGAGCGCCAGGCACCCTGCCGTCATCACCGCCAGCCCCGTTACGATGGCGCGCATATAGCCGTTACGCACGATCGCCCAGGTGATCGGCAACGCGAACAATAGGTAGCTGGAATGGAAAGCCAGCTGGACCAGCAACGCCTGCCGATAATCGAGATGCAGCATCAGCTTGAGCTGCGGCACGAGCAGACTGACCGAAGACGTCAGGAAACCGCCGATGAAGAACACGCCGATGGACAGCCGGAACAGTCGGGTCGCGACATGATCGGCATCGGGGGCAGGCAAGGTTGACGTAGCGGTAACCATCGAGAGGACTTTGCAGTCGATCCTTACAAGGTACAGGCGGGAATGGAAAGCGACAGGCATCCCCATGTGCGCGAATTTGACATCGATGTCAAAAACAGAGTTGACATCGTTGTCAGCCTTTGGTCATTACGCGGCACACACAATGATGTGAGTCCAGGGAGAGAGATGATGAAGAGCATTGCGCTCGTCGCGAGCACTGCGCTTGCGACCATGACGCTGGCGATGGTCCCCGCCTTCGCGCAGGATAGTGCCGCGCCGCAGGCCGCCCAGCAGCCCGACAACCGATATGACGGCGACATCATCGTCACCGCCACGCGCCGCGAAACCACGCTGCAATCGACGCCGATCGCCGTATCCGCCTTTGGCCAGGCTCAACTCGACAAGCAGCAGGTCAAGGACGTGACCGACCTGGCCCGCTTCGTCCCCTCGCTCCAGTTCAACCAGCAGGGCGACCAGTCGGCAGTGCTGCTGACATTGCGCGGCATCGGCAATGACAGCGCCTATACCGAGGTGGCCGACCCCGAAGTCGCCATCTATGTCGATGGCATCTATTCGCCGCGCGCGCAGGGTGCTTCGGTGTTGATGTACGATATGGAGCGGGTGGAAGTGCTGCGCGGTCCGCAGGGCACGCTGTTCGGCCGCAACGCCACGGTCGGCGCACTCAGCCTGATTTCCGCCAAGCCCAAGCTGGGTGAGTTCGAGGGCAATGTCGAATTCACCGCCGGCAATTATGACCGTCTGGGCGTGCGCGGCGCGATCAATATTCCGGTCAGCGACACGCTGGCCTTCCGCGTCGCCTTCGTCAGCGATCGGCATGACGGCTATGCCGATTTCCAGCCCGCGCCAGACGTGACCGGTATCAACAAGTCCGCCTTCGTCACCAGCGGCAAGAAATATTATGCCGCCGACCAGCAGTCGGGCCGCGTATCGATGCTCTGGCAGCCGAGCGAGAAGTTCAGCTGGAACCTGTCAGCCGAAGGTTTCCTCGACAATGGCGCGCCGGTCATCGGCCTGCTTCAGACGCCGCGCGCAGGCACAAAGCGCTGGTCGACGCTGAGCGACACCGCGCCGGACACCGACCGCTATTCGGTCGCGCTGCGCAGCACGATGAACTATGACATCACCGACGGCATCCAGCTGAGCTATATCGCCGGCTGGTCGCGGATCGGCGGATCGACCCAGACCGATGCGGACGCCGGTGCCATGCCGCCAACGGGGGAAGTCGATGCCAATGGCAACGACCTGCCGCTGGGTGCGTTTGGCGAGAACCGGACCCTGTCGTCGCGCTATGATTTCCAGAGCCATGAAATCCAGCTGAAATCGTCGGGCGAACAGGCGATCGACTGGATATTGGGCGCCTATTACAGCCATGAAAAGAACCGCATCCGCTTCGACATCGACCAGCGGAATGGCTATCGCGACGGCACCTTCAGCTGGGCCGGTAGCTTCATCCAGGCCAACCGCCAGATCGACAGCCGCGCCGTGTTCGGTCAGGCGGTATGGCATGTCAACGACGCCATCCGCGTGACCGGCGGCCTGCGCTACACATCCGACAAGAAGCAGGATATCGGCGGCCGCAACGTGACCTTCTCGGGCGAGGGCTGTTCCGATGCCGACAAGCTGCCCGGCGGCCGTTGCACCGGCGGCATCTTCGGCGCCTATCCGGGCGCCACGGCGGAGGAACTGGCTGCGCTGCTGCCGGGCTTCTCCATTTCCAGCAACGATGTGAAGGGCAAGTGGGACAAGCTGACCTATCTCGCCCGGGTCGATGCGGATCTGGCGCAGGATGTGCTGGGCTATGCCAGCATCAGCACCGGCTTCAAATCGGGCAATATTCAGGATAATGCTGGCCTGACCGATCCGGAAACGCTGACCAACTATGAAGTGGGCCTGAAATCCCGCTTCCTGGACCGCCGCGTCACGCTGAACCTTGCTGCCTATTATAGCGACTTCAAGGGCTATCAGGTGAACCAGGCCGTCACCTTCCGCGACGATGAAGGCAATGTCGTGCGCAGCCAGATGATCACGCAAAATGCCAAGGGCGCTAAGGCCTATGGTCTGGAAGCGGAAATGGTCGCCAACCTGACCGACAATGACCGGCTGCAATTTTCCGGTACGCTCCAGAAGACCAAGCTGGACGATCTGGAGAGCGTCGACGGTCGGCTCTACGACGGCGGCAAGCTCTCCTCGATCGCGCAGTTGAAGGGCAATGAACTGGCCCATGCGCCGCGTTTCTCCGCCACGCTCAGCTATGAACATGATTTCGTGATGGCCAGCGGCGCGCGGATCACCCCGCGCTTCACCACTCATTATGAAACCAAGAGCTGGCTCAGCTACTTCAACGGCGACGCCAATCCGTTCGTCAACGCCAACGACCCGGCCGACAATATGCCCAGCCGGGGCACCAACGGAACCGACTGGGATCGTCAGAAGGCCTATTTCCGGTCGGATGCGTCGATCCGCTTCACTGCGCCGGACGAGAAATATTCGGTCGAAGCCTTCGTCCAGAATATCGAGAATGGGAAGATCCGCACCGGTGCCGGCGCCTTCGGCGCACCGCGCTACGACCCGATCTTCCTGTCCAACCTCCAGCCGCCGCGCACCTGGGGCGTCCG
>JAGVJS010000042.1 GCA_020051025.1 Sphingobium sp.
AGCCGCGAGACGCGCGCGGCCGGCCGGACGGTGGTCCGCGCCTCCGTCATCATCAGCCGCTTGATCTGGTCGAGCGACGACGGCGGCAGATGGTGGAAGAGGGTGAGATGCGCCGGAAGCTGGTTGCGTTCCACGGGATAATGCGCGCGGCGCAGGCCGTCCGCCCAGGCCATGTCCTCGGGTGCGAGCATCGCGGAAATGATGATCGGGGCGGCGGCCATAGCGCCGCCTTACACGCTCACTTCCTCCGGATGAAGCAGATGCCGTCCTTGCCGTCCCAGCCGGGCGGCAGGCATTCGACCCGAGCATCGGGCATGTGCTTGCGGACATGGCCCTTGGCCTGATCGCGCCAGATCGTGCGCTTGTAGCCGGGATATTCGGCCATATCCTTCCACACCTGGCCAGCATCGGCGGCCAGGTCGCTCGCCAGCAGGTCTAGCGGCATATTGTCTTTCAACCTCATCATGGGAAGGTTTCTAGCCGATCGGCGAATCGCGCACTGTTATCGATGTCACAGCCTTGTTGCGAACGGCTTGCAACAATCCCGGGTGCATGGGGTTGTCCGTCGGTTTTTATTCTTCGTGATGAGAAGGAGCCCGACCGACGCGGGCAAGCCCGCGCGGCACCGCTATTTCAGCAGTCCACCGGTCCAATGTCAAGAACAAATAGGGAACAATACCCGCCTAGATCTCGACCTGGCTCCCCAGTTCGACCACCCGATTGGTCGGCAGCTTGAAGAACTCCATCGCGCTTTCGGCGTTGCGCAGCATCCACGCGAACAGTTTCTCGCGCCACACCGCCATGCCGGGATGGTCGGACGGCAGCAGCGTCTGCCGCGCCAGGAAGAAGCTGGTGTCCATCATCTTGAAATCGGAGCCGCAGCTGCGCGTCTGGCCGAGCACGGCCGGAACGTCCGGATCCTCCATGAAGCCATAGTTGATCACGATCCGGAAGAAACCCTGGCCCAGATCGGTATATTCGACCCGCTTCGCATCCGACACATAGGGCGCATCGGCGATCATCACGGTCAGCAGGATCACCCGTTCGTGCAGCACCTTGTTGTGCTTCAGGTTGTGGAGCAGCGCATGGGGCACGCCCTTGGCCTGCGAGGTCATGAACACCGCCGTGCCCGGCACCCGCACCGCCGAATTGACCGCCGACTGGACGAACACCTTTACCGGCATGGCCGCCTCGCGCAGCCGGTTGATCATCAGCGCCCGGCCGCGCGCCCAGGTGGTGAGCAGGGTGAAGGCGATGAAGCCGATCAACAGCGGGAACCATCCGCCATCGGGCACCTTGGTCAGGTTCGCGCCGAAATAGGCGAGGTCGACCAGCGCGAAGGCGGCGATCAGCGGGGCCGCCAGCCACTTGTTCCATCCCCACAGATGGATCAGCACCACGGCGATCAGGCAGGTGTCGATCGCCATCGCGCCGGTCACCGCGATGCCATAGGCGGCGGCGAGGTTCGATGAGGTCCGGAACGAGATGATCAGCAGGATCACCATCACCATCAGCCCCCAGTTGATCGCCGGAATGTATATCTGGCCGATCGATCCGGCGCTGGTGTGGGTGATGCGCAGGCGCGGGATGAAACCGAGCTGGATCGCCTGCTGGGTGACCGAGAAGGCGCCCGTGATCACCGCCTGGCTGGCGATCACCGTCGCCATCGTCGCGAGGATGACGAGCGGCAGGCGCAGCATTTCCGGCGCGAGCAGGAAGAAAGGATTGTGGATCGTCTGGAGCGCGGTCGCCATGTCCTGCGACAGGATCATCGCGCCCTGGCCCAGATAGTTGAGCATCAGCGCCGGCAGCACGAAGACCAGCCAGGAAACGCCGATCGGCTTGCGCCCGAAATGCCCCATATCGGCATAGAGCGCCTCGGCCCCGGTCACCGCCAGCACCACCGAACCCATGGCGAGGAAGGCGAAATGCCCCTCTTCGATGAAGAAACGGATCGCATACCAGGGGTTCAGCGCGATCAGCACATGCGGATTGCCGAGGATGTGCCAGACGCCCAGCGCGGCCAGCACGGTGAAATAGACCATCATGATCGGCCCGAACAGCAGCCCGACCCGCGCGGTGCCGCGCGACTGGATCATGAACAGCCCGATCAGGATGCCTACCGCGATCGGCGTCACCCATTGACCGAAACCCGCCTCCACCGTCGTCAGCCCCTCGACCGCCGACAGCACCGAGATCGCCGGCGTGATCATGCTGTCGCCGTAGAAGAGCGCGGTCGCGAACACGCCGAGCAGGATGATCCCCTTGCTCCAGCGCTTGCCTTCGGTCTTGCTGTTGATCAGCGCAAGCAGGGCCAGGCTGCCGCCTTCGCCCTTGTTGTCGGCGCGCATGATGATCGCGACATATTTGAACGTCACCACCAGCATCATCGACCAGAAGATCAGGCTGAGGACGCCGAGAATGTGAAGCTGGTCCGGCGGCAGCGGGTGATGGCCGGCGAAGGTCTCTCGAAAGGCGTAGAGCGGGCTGGTGCCGATATCGCCGAAGACGACGCCGATCGCCCCGACCACCATCGCGCCCATGCCGCCATGGCCATGGCCGGCGCCATGCGCCGCGACGACGCCGGTCGACTCGACCTGCGTCGAGCCGGCTGCCGAGCCGTTTGTCATGCGATGATGGACTTCATGTCTGAAACACGCCCGATCCCAGCGCCCCGATCCCCCGAGCGCATAGCGGCGGGCACCTAGCATTTGTTCCCAGGGGCCGCAACAAGCGGCGCAGGAAGCGGGCCGTGCCGTTGCGGGACGTCATGACCCCCCGCCTATCGAAGGGGCAAAGGCCGACCGTCACTCTCCGGTGCGCAACGTCCGCAGCGTCATCTGGGTCACCAGCCGCTGCACGCCGGGCAGCGCCGAGAGCACGTCGCGGTGGACCCGTTCATAGCTGTCGCCTTCCGCCACCTGCACCTTGAGCAGATAATCCGATTCCCCGCTGAGCAGATAGGCTTCGTTGATCTGACCGGTGCGGGCGAGCGCCTCCTCGAAGGCGAGCATCGTCGCGCGGCGCTGGTCGGCCAATGTCACCTGGACGAAGATCGTCGCCGGATTGCCCCGCGCCTCCGGGGACAGCAGCGCGCGATAGCCCAGGATGATCCCCGCCGTTTCCAGCGCCTTGACCCGCCGGTGCGCCGCCGATGTCGACAGACCCACGCGCGCGCCGAGCTGCTCGCTGGTCAGTGACGAATCACGGCTCAGTTCGCTGATGATTTTCTGATCGATACGATCCATGCGGGATTATTTCCCAGCGGTGCTGACAGGTTGCGAATATATCCCAATCGAGGCTTTGTCACGGTCCACCTTCGCAACCTTTTTGCGGACCGCCGGCTTTATAAGCTGCGACGGGCAGGAGGCAGGCACGATGCGCATCGGGGTTCCGAAGGAAATCAAGAATCACGAATATCGGGTCGGGCTGACGCCGGCTTCGGTGGCCGAACTCGTCGCCGCCGGCCATGAGGTCGTTATCGAGACCCGCGCGGGCCTGGGCATCGATTTCGAGGATAGCGCCTATCGGGACGTCGGGGCGACCATCGTCGCCGACGCCGCCGCCGTCTTCGCCGCAGCCGACATGATCGTGAAGGTCAAGGAACCGCAGCCGTCGGAGATCGCGCTGCTGGAGCCGCGCCACACCCTGTTCACCTATCTTCACCTCGCCGCCGACAAGCCGCAGGCCGAAGGGCTGATGGCGTCTGGCGCGACCTGCATCGCCTATGAGACGGTCACCTCGCGCTCGGGCGCGCTGCCGCTGCTGAAGCCGATGTCCGAAGTGGCGGGCCGCATGTCGATCCAGGTCGGCGCGCATTATCTGGA
>JAGVJS010000244.1 GCA_020051025.1 Sphingobium sp.
CATGCCCGGCCGCATCATCGCCGTCGCGGTGGCGGCAGGGGATAAGGTCGCCAAGGGGCAGAAGCTGCTGACTTTGGAAGCGATGAAGATGGAGCATAGTCTGGTCGCGCCCTTCGACGGCGTCGTTGCCGAACTCAACGCGGCTGAAGGCGGTCAGGTCAGCGAAGGCGCGCTGCTCGCCCGGATCGAAAAGGACGAATGATCCTGTCCTACAGGGGGGTATCCGGTCTATATCGGTCGCTGCCCTGTCGGGGCGGGAGTTGTTCGATAATTTCCTACTTTTGACATGAAATGTCGAAATCAGCGGGAAATGTGCGAAGTTAAGGGACGACGACATGGCAGGCAGATATTTCGACCAGTGGCAGGTGGGCGACCGGATCGTCCATGACATCCGCCGCACTGTGACGGAGACGGACAATCTCCTTTTCACGACTATGACTCATAATCCGCAACCATTGCATCTCGACGCCGAAGCCGCAAAGGCCAGCGAATTCGGCCAGATCCTCGTCAACGGCACCTTCACCTTCGCGTTGATGGTGGGGCTGTCGGTAGGCGACACGACGCTCGGCACACTGGTCGCCAACCTGGGTTATGACAAGCTGGTCATGCCCAATCCCGTCTTCATCGGCGACACCATGCGCTGCGAAACGGACGTGACCGACCTAAAGCCCAGCAAGTCGCGCCCCGGTGCCGGCATCGTCACCTTCACCCACCGGCTGATCAATCAGCGGGATGAAGTCGTCTGCCAATGCCTGCGCATGGCGCTGCTGAAAAGGTCGGACGCATGAAACTGCGCTCCCTGCTCTTCGTGCCGGGCGACCGTCCCGATCGCTTTGCCAAGGCGGCGGCGAGCGGCGCGGATGCGCTGATCCTCGATCTGGAGGATTCGGTTGCCCCCGAACGCAAGGGGGAGGCGCGGGCGGCCGTGGCTGACTGGCTTGCTGGTGATCGGCCAGTCACCACCTTCGTGCGGGTCAATCCGCTCGACGGCGATCATGCCGCAGCCGATCTGGCCGCCATCCTGTCCGCCCGGCCCGATGGCCTTGTCCTGCCCAAGGCGGAGGGCGCGGCCAGCGTGGAGGCGCTGCTCGCCCTGATGGGCGATGTGCGATTGCCGATCCTGCCGATCGCCACCGAAACTCCGGCCGCCATCTTTCAACTGGGCAGCTATGGAACTGTCCGCGATCATCTGGCCGGCCTCACCTGGGGCGCGGAGGATCTGCCCGCCGCGATCGGCGCGGCTTCCTCGCGGGAGGAGGACGGCCGCTACACCCCGCCCTATGAGATGGTCCGCGCGCTTACCCTGTTCGGCGCTCATGCCGCCGCCACCGCAGCGATCGAAACGGTCTTCCCGCGCATCGACGCGCCCGAAGCATTGGCCGCCTATGTTGCCCGCGCTCGACGCGACGGCTTTACCGGCATGATGGCGATCCACCCGGCACAGGTTGCCACGATCAACGCCGGCTTCACGCCCACGCCCGCAGAACTGGCCCATGCCCGCGTGATCGTAAATGCCTTCGCCGCCCATCCGGGAGCTGGCGCGCTTAAACTGGACGGCAAGATGATCGACCGCCCGCATCTGATACAGGCCCGCCGCATCCTCGACCGGGCAGGGGATTAATCCCGGCGGACGACGACCTCCACGCCCGCCAGCCCGCGCGTCAGGGCAAAGGGCTTGTCGACATTAACGCAGGCCTCGACCACGCCCGGCCAGCTGAGGCATTCCTCGCCCAGTCGCTGGGCGAAGGTTTCGATCAGCGGAATATGGACCTCCGCCATGGCCTCGGCCGCGCGAACGATCCGGCGATAATCGACCGTCTCGCCGATCCCTTCGACCGCCCCTGTATCCAGCAGCAACTGGACGGTGATGACCAGCGGCTGGCGCCGGCCGATCTCATCGGGATTGATGCCGATGTCGGCCAGCAGCGGCAGGTCTTTGACCCGAACGCGGGTGGTGACGGATGCCATCAGTCCATGCTCCTCTGCGCGGCGATGACGGTGTTGCTCAGCAGGCAGGCGATGGTCATCGGCCCGACCCCGCCGGGAACGGGCGTAACGGCTTTGGCATGGCCCAGTTCATGGGTGGCGCAATCGCCGACGATCCGGCTGGTGCCGTCATGATCGACCACGCGGGTGATGCCGACGTCAATCACCACCGCGCCAGGCTTCACCCAATAGCCGCGCACCAGATGTGGCGCGCCGGCTGCCGCCACGATCACGTCGGCGGCCCGCGCGATATCGGGCAGGTTGCGTGTCTCGATATGGGTGACGGTGACGGTCGCTTCCCGCTCCAGCAGCAGCATGGCGACCGGCTTGCCGACGATATTGGACTTGCCGATCACCACGACATTCAGGCCGCGATAATCGTCTATCACGCTGTCGAGCAGCATCATGATGCCCAGCGGCGTGCAGGGGACCAGCCCCTTCGACCCGGTCGACAGGCGGCCGACATTGACCGGGTGGAAGCCGTCGACATCCTTGGCCGGGGATATCCGGTCCAGCACCCGCGCCGCGCCGATCCCGGCGGGCAGCGGCAATTGCACCAATATGCCATGCACCGCCGGATCGGCGTTCAGCGTGTCGATCAGGTCGAGCAGCACCCGCTCGCTACAATCGGCAGCCAGCCTCTTTTCGATGGAGCCGATGCCCGCCTTGCGACATTCGCCGATCTTGCGCCGGACATAGACTTCGCTGGCGGGGTCATGCCCCACCAGCACCACCGCCAGCGCCGGATCGACGCCG
>JAGVJS010000430.1 GCA_020051025.1 Sphingobium sp.
CCTGCGGCCGCTCCATCGTGCCGCGCACCGTCAGCGCCAGCGGCCCATATTGTTTGGACGAGGCGGTGGCATCGAACGCGACCTGGCCGTCCGTGTCATAGCTGCCCGATCCGCTGTGGATCGTGAAATTCGGCGCCGCGCCCTTCAGGCCGGCCAGCGTGAACTTGCCTTCCGGCGTCATGCCGATCCGGCCGGACATGACCGCATTGCCGCCCAGGAAATCGCGCACAGACGCATTTTCCCAGCGCGCCGTCCGCACGCCGAACCGCCCGCCCAGACCAAAGCCGCCCTTGGGTCCGGGGATTAGCTCGACATCGGTGTTGAGGTTGACGATACCAACGCCGTCAATCTTGTAATCATTGACCCGGCCTTTGAGCGCGCCGCGATAGATGGCGTTGTCGAGGTCGGCCAGCACGATCGCGGTGGCGTCCACCTTGTCGCTGTCGATCTTGAGATTGTCGCTGATCAGCTTGCCCGCCGCATAGGCGAAGTCGCCCTTCACCCGCAGATTCTGGAGCAGGCCGCCCGCCGCCGCATTGAGGCCGGTCACGCGCGTCGCCGTGGCATTCACCGGAATACGGATGCGGTCGGCGTCGATCACCGCCCGGCCGCTGGCCTTCAGATTCTCGATGCCGGTCGCGTCGAATGCCAGCGACTTTGCCGTGATGTCATAGTCGATGAAGGGCGTCGCCATCGGCCCGTCGAGGATGATCGAGGCGCGGACATCGCGGCCTTTCACCTTGTCCATGATCGCGCCGGGCGTCAGCAGCGCGGCGTTGATCTTGAGCGCGCTGAACTGGCTCTTGCCCAGGTCGATCAGGCCCTGCGCATCGGCGGTCATCGCCGGCGACCGCAGCGTCCCCTTGATGTTCACGCGCCGTTCGTTGAGGCCTGCAAACAGGTCCACGTCCAGTTGCGGCGCGGTCAGCCGATCGATCGGACCTTCAAACACCAGCCCAGGCCGCACCGGGCCTTTCGCCGTGAAATTGCCGTCCCGCGCGGCCAGCATGATGTTCGCCAGTTCGCCCTTGGGCGATGTCGCGACGATCTTGCCGTCCCATGCCTGCCATGTGCCCTTGCCGTCCAGCGTCGCGGTCATGCCGTCGGTCAGGCCGGACATGGCGGCGATAACGCCGCCCTTGGGCGCGGTCAGCGTGCCGCTCATCGAAAGGCGATTCTGCTCCGGCACCGCGTCCAGCTTCGCCTGCAACCGGTCGCCGCTGTCGACCACCGCGTCGGCGGACAGGATGGCGCGGCCGTCTGAGATATGGGTGACACCGTCGATCGCGATCTCGCGCTTCTGGCCGATGACCGGTTTGGCCAGCACGAACTTGCCGATCTTCATCCGGTCGACGTCGATATCCAGATCCGGCAGGATCGGCGCGTTGGGATCGCTGGCCACGACATTGAACTGCGGGCTGCGCGCCAGCACGACCAGCGGCGTTTCCAGCAGACTGACTGAAATATGGTTGTTGATATAACGGAACGGCCGCCAGATCACATGCACCTTCGGGCTGACCGCAAACACGCCCTTGGGATCGCGCAATACCAAGTCATGGATCGTCATGTCGCTATAGATCGACCCGTCGATCCGTCCGACCTCGATCTTCATGCCGGATTCCATTTGGAGCGCGGCGATCTGCTGGATCAGGAATTTCTTGCCCGGCTGAGTGTTGAGGCCGAGCAGCAGGCCCGCGACCAGCACCACCAGCGTCACGACCAGCCCGACAAGACCGATCACGATCTTCTGCCACAAGGGGCGCTTCTCGCGGATGACCACGGTTTCGGTCGCTTCGGGCGCCGGGGTGGGGGTGTCGTCCTGCGCCATCAGAAAGCCTGCCCGATGCCGATATAAAGGGCGAATTTGGATTCGCCCGGTTGCCGGTTGATCGGCATGGCGATGTCCGCGCGGAATGGCCCGAAATTGGTATAGAAGCGCCCGCCTATGCCGACGCCGTACCGCATGTCGTTGAATTTGGGCATGCTGCTTTCATAGACCTGACCCGCATCGACAAAGGCGACGACGCCATAATTGCCGAAACGATAGCGGCCTTCGACCGCAAATTCATTGACGGAGCGGCCACCGATCGGGTCGTTGTTCGCATCCTTCGGCCCCAGTTCCTGATAGCCGAAACCGCGTACCGATCCGCCGCCACCGGCATAGATGCGCCGCGACGGCGCCACATCGTCGCGGCCGACGCCGCTTATCGTGCCGACCTTCGCCCGGCCTGCAATGACCAGGCTGTCCGACACCGGATAATAGCCGGTCAGGTCGAAACTGGCCCGCAGATACGGGGAGAAATTGCCCTGCAACGACCCTTCCGGTTCGGCGCGCGCATTGGCGCGGAAACCCTTGGTTGGGTTCAGCAGATCGTTTGACCGATCATAGCCGATCTGCACCGGCAGGCCGCCGATGAAATAGGTGCGCCGCGTCTTGTCCGCGGTCAGGATATTGGTCACCACCTGCTCGTTGGTCAGCAGGATTTCCGCGCCATAGCTGTAGGTCCAGCGCTTCTGGAAGATCGGCGTCGATTGCCGCGACCAGCCGACATTGAGGCCCGCCGTATAGGCTTCATAGGCGTCGTAATTCTGGTGGTTGAGGCTGATGCCGGTCTGGAACGTCTTGTCGCGCTTGCCCGCATTGGACCGGCGGAAGGTCGCCGACGCGCCTTGTTCCTGCGTTCCTGCAATCGCGCCCAGGATCAGCGCGCCTTCGGGCCGGAACATGTTGCGATGGGTCCATGTGCCCTCCGCGCGGAAGCCCTGGCCAGTGCCATAGCCGCCTTCGCCGGCCAGCGTGCGCGGCGGCCCGGCCTCCTGCTCGACCATCAGGTCGACATATTCGGTTCCGTCCGGCCCGGCCTCCCCGGTCTGCACCGGCTCCACCGATACGCTGGAAAAGAGCGCGGTCGCCACCAGCGCCTTGCGCAGGTCGTCCACCTTGCGACTGTCGTAGATCTGGCCCGGCTTGTAGCGCTTGATGACCTCCATATGGTCGGCGCCGAACGCCTGCTTCTCACCGGAGGTCACGATCTTGCGGAATGTGCCGCGCGGCCCGACTTCGACGGGCAGCGTATAGTCGCCCGTCACCGTCGCGGGATCGAGCAGGATATCGCGCTCGCCCACCTTGGCGAAGGGATAGCCGTTCTCGGGCAGCTTCAGCGCCACATTGGCCTCCGCGCCTTCCACCAGAGTCGCGACGATATAGTCGCCGCTCTTCAATGGCAGGCTGTCGCGGACCAGATTCGGCGGCACGGTCGGATCGGCGGTGATGACGATCTCGCCGATCTTGTAGCGCTTGCCCGGCGTCACGGACACCACGGCCTTCAGCGTGCCGTCGCCCGCCTGATCCAGACTGGCGAGCGCGGTCGCATCATAATAGCCTTCGGAATAGAGCAGGCGGGTCGCCAGCTTCTCATCCTCCTGCGCGCGGGCCTGCACCATGGCGGCGGTTTCCGCCTTGCCCTTGCCGTCGATCAACGCGGATGCACCGCGGAATTCATCCTCGAGTCCCGTCTTGCCAAAGCCCTCGATGCTGGTCGCATAGCGTACGTCGGGCAATTTGGCATTGGGGTCTTCATTATTGGCGACATTGGCCGGTACGGTCACGCTGTCCAGCGGCGGCAGTGGCTGGGCCAGCTCCTGCTCCTCGACCGGGTCGACCGCCGGCGGCAACTCCGTGGGTGCGCCAGCCTGCTGCGGCATCTGCTGGTCGATCCAGCTGTCGATGGAGGGCAGGGGGGCGTTGGGATCGGTGGCCTGACCAGCGGCTGGACTGTCGTCGGGCACTTTCGGCAGGCGCGCCTCGAACTGATCGTCGGGCAGGATCGGTTCTTCATCCTGCGTCGCTTCATAGGGCAGGCTGGGGTCGGACGCGGATTGCGTCTGCGCCATCAGTGGCAGGGGAGAGGCTGTCATCAGCGCCACGGCCATTATGCGCCGGACATGAATGGCCTGCCGTCTGCTCATGAAATTGCGATGCCCCTTTCGCGCCGGACATTCCACATGCCCCGCAAAGAGGCAATACGCCCAAAGGGTTGCGACGGTTCCGCCCGCGACATGATTTGCTGCGCTTCCCTCATGACGTCGCGGGGTCTAGAGCCGGTATATGACATTTGCGCTCAATATTTCACGCTCCCTGTCCGGTCAGCCCTGGCGCTGGCGCGGGGGCAATACCGACGCTCGCGACCCATCCTATCTGCCCGACGATCTGGTGACGCAATTGCTGCTGGCGCGCGGCTGCCCGCGTGACGCGGTGGAGGCGCATCGCAATCCCACCATTCGGGCCTTCATGCCCGATCCCAGCCTGTTTCGCGACATGGATGCCGCGGCCGAACGGATGGCCGACGCGGTCCAGCGCGGCGAGGACGTTCGCATCTTCGGCGATTATGACGTCGACGGCGCGACCAGCGCGGCGCTGCTGATCCGGCTGCTGCGCGATCTCGGCCTTGACGCCAAACCCTATATTCCTGACCGGCTGATGGAGGGCTATGGTCCTTCAGGCGAAGCGCTGGTGCGGCTGGCGGGGGAGGGCGCAACCCTGATCGTCACCGTCGATTGCGGCGCGCAGGCGTTCGAGGCGCTGTCCATGGCCAAGGCCACCGGCGTCGACGTGGTCGTGGTCGATCACCATAAATGCGCAACCCAGTTGCCCGAAGCCTTCGCACTGGTGAACCCTAACCGGCTGGACGAACATCCCGACGCCGCGCTCCACGGCCATCTGGC
>JAGVJS010000116.1 GCA_020051025.1 Sphingobium sp.
ACCCCGCCGATGTTCAGCGGTGCGTCGCCCAGCTCGTTCGACAGCCGCAGCCGGATGACGGTCCCGGCCGTCCCGACGCGCATGTCCTGCCGCACCGTTTCATCCTGATAGGGGCGGCCCAGCGCGTCCTTGATCGCCGGTTCATAACCGATCGCCGGGGCAAACCACCCCGGCACCCAATTTTCGGCCTGCGCCGTCCCCGCATAAGCGCAGGACGCCAGCAGTAACAGCGCAATGCCCCGCATCAGATCGACCAGCCGCCGTCGATATTGTGGATCTGCCCGGTGGTATAGGTCGCGCCCGCCAGATAGACGACCAGATCGGCAATCTCCTCCGCCCGGCCCAGTCGCCCGATCGGCTGCCGCGCGACGAAGGCCGCGCGCGTCGCATCATAATCCCCCTGCGCCGCCAGACGGGCATTGAGCGACGGCGTATCCACCGTACCGGGGCAGATGGCATTGCATCGCACGCCCTGCGCCACATGGTCGGCCGCCACCGCTTTGGTCAGGCCGATGACCGCCGCCTTGGTCACGCCATAGACGAAACGGTTGGGCACGCCCTTCACGCTCGACGCCACCGATGCCATGTTGATGATCGCCCCGTCGCCCCGTTCGATCATGCCGGGCAACACGGCGCGCACCATGCGCGTCATCGCCCTGACGTTCAGCGCATAGGCGAAATCCAGATCCTCGTCCGACGCCTCCAGCACCGTGCCGCCATGCACCACGCCCGCGCAGTTGAACAATATGTCCGCCCGCCCGGTCAACGCCGACGCGGCGGCGATGCCGTCCTTGTCCAGCACATCCAGCCGCGCCACTTCCACCTTGTCGCCCACCAGATCGGCCAGCGCACCCTCGTCGATGTCGGTGGCGATCACATGCGCCCCGGCTTCCACCAGCGCCAGCACGGAAGCGCGCCCGATGCCATGCGCGGCGGCGGTCACAAGGGCAGTCTTGCCGGAAAGATCGATCACTTCAGTCTCCTATATTGGCTGGCAACGGCGTGCCGGGCTGCGCATTGGATTGGTAACAGGCTTCGACCAGCGCCATGGTGCGCCACGCATCCTCGACATGGGTGGCGAGGCGCTCATCTTCCCCGGCGGCAAAGCGCTGAAGATTGGCCATCGGCCCGACGAAGGCATCGGGGAACCATGCGCCGTTCAGCGGCACCTGCGCCCACGGCTCGCCGGTCCTGCCGATCCATAATTCATCCGGCTCACCGGTCGGATAATCGAGCAACAGGCCCAGCTTCACCATCGCCGCGCCCGTCGTCCCTTCGACCCGAAAAGCGGCATCCTGAAACTGGCGGCCAAAATCATGATGATGATTGATCGACAGCGTCACCCGCAATGTCGATCCATAATCCAGGATCGCGCTGGTCCGCGTATCGCTCAGCGCACTGGACGGATGGCCATAGCTGCGCGCAAACACGCCAACCGGATCACCCGCCAGCGCCCGGATGGTATCGAGATAATGGATCGAATGGGACACGATCTCGACACGCGGGTTGTCGTTCAGATGCGGGAACAGATGCCATGGCGTGACGAGGTTCAGATGCACCTCTATCTCCACCAGTTCGCCCAGATCGCCGCGCGCGATCGCATCGGCCACCGCCAGCATCATCGGCGAATAGCGCAGCTGGAAATTGACGGCGGCGTTCAGTTTGCGTTCCCGACACACCGCCCGGATCGCCGTCGCTTCCTTCAGATCAAGGCCCATCGGCTTTTGCAGCAGCACGCTCGCCCCTTGGGGCAAAGCCGACAGGATCGCCCGATGCACAACCGGCGGCGCGGCCACATCGAACACGGCATCCTGCGCGGCCGCTTCCTCCAGCGAAGCGAAGACCATGGGAATATCCCATTCCGCCGCCAGAGCCTGCGCCCGTACCGCGTCCGTGTCGAACAGCCCGCTCACTTCGAACCCGGCCTTGCGGTAGGCAGGCAGGTGCGCATCCTTCACGATCCCGCCGGCGCCGATGATGACGATGGGCCGGGGCGCGGACGGCATTGCCCAGCTTTGCCGCAACGCGTTCATGCGATCTTCTCCGCAGCGGACTGCGCCTGCGCCAGCAGGTCTGCGGTGGCGACGTCGCTCGTCATCGCCTTGCCCAGCATATCGTCCACCGCATGGGAAATGGCGGCCAGATGCGGCGTCAGCGGCATTTCGCGCGCATGATCATGCAGCCAGTCGAGCCGGTGATAATAGGGGATGGCGGCATTGATCTCCGGGTCGTTCCAGCTTGACCGGCGCACCCCGATCGCGCCTTCGGTGGTCGTCAGCCTGTCCATCGGCGCGCTGGCCAGATGGCGCAGGAAATCCCAGGCCAGCGCCTTGTTCGGCGATCCCGCGCCGATCCCCAGCACCCAGAAGACGTTCAATGACACGCTGCGTCCACCCGGACCGGCTGGCAGGGGGGCGACATCCACCAGCCCGCGCACCTTGCTCTCGTCGGCTGTGTCGGCATAGGCGGCAAAGCCGAACCAGTTGGCCATCATCGCCACCTTGCCCTGGGCAAAAAGCATCCCCGAAGCCACGCTGTCCAGCGTTCGTGCCCCCGGCGCGACCGCCGCGGCGTCCCCTGCCAGCGCCCGCAGATAATCGAGCGCGGCATGAGCCTCAACCGATGTAAAGTCCGGCCGCCCATCCGCGTCGAACGGCTCGCCGCCCCGCGACCAGATATGGATGCAGAAATCGTAGAAGCCATTATGCCCATCGGGAAACTGCGCCAGCACCGTGCCGAACTGTTCCTCTTCCGGCCGGTGCAGCGCCCGTGCCGCAGCATGGAAATCCGCCCATGTCTGCGGCACGGCGATACCTGCCTGCGCCAGCAGATCCTTGCGATAGACCAGGCATTCCGGCCCGTCATGATAGGGCATTCCCCAATAGCCCCCGGCAAAGCGCTGCATGGTCGTCAGCGACGGCGACCAGGCTTGCGGGAAATCGGCGATCGGCGCGCGTTCCATATGCGGCGTCAGGTCTTCCAGCAGCCCTTGCGTCTGCGCCTCCGCCAACCAGTCCGTCGCCATGAAGGCGATGTCCCAGTCACCTTTGGCAAGGCCGCGCTGCCCAATGATCGCCTCATGCAGCGGATTAAGGTCCATCGCCACCGGCTCGATATCGGCCTCCACGCCTGTCACGGCGCAAAAATCGGCGAACTGCTTGACGATCGCGCTTTCGAACGGCCCGAACCGCCGCACCGCGACACGCAAAACCGGCTTGCTCATGCGGAAACTCCCTTGGGCTTGCGCGCGCGGCCTGCGCCCACGGTATAGATGGCCGCCGCCGCGACCACGACCACGCCTTCGATCAGCCCCTGATAATTGGCCCCCAGATTGAGGATGTTGAACCCGTTGGTCAGCGTGAAGAGCAGCAATGCGCCCACCACCGTCTTCACCACGCTCCCGGCTCCGCCGAACAGCGACGTGCCGCCCAATATGGCCGCCGCAATCACCGTCAATTCCGCGCCCTGCAAGGCGGTCGGATTGATCGCACCCAGACGACAGGCGAACAATATCCCCGCAAAGCCCGCCGCCACGCTCGACAGCACGAACGCGCCGATCCGGTATGCGTTGACGTTGATGCCCGACAACCGCGCCGCCTCCGCATTGCCGCCCACCGCATAGACCCGCCGCCCAACAACGGTGAAGCGCAGCACGAAGCCGACCAGCGCGGTGAACAACGCCAGATAGAGGACCGGCGCCGCCAGCGTGAAATCCTGCCCGGCAAAGGCCGCGCAGCCGATCAGCACCACGCC
>JAGVJS010000108.1 GCA_020051025.1 Sphingobium sp.
CCGACCAGTTGCGCGTCATTTCCGGCGACGCGATGCAGGTCGATGCGCTGGCAGAGGCAGGGGCGGGCGCCCATATCATCGCCAACCTGCCCTATAATGTCGGCACCCCCCTGCTGGTCGGCTGGCTGTCGGCCGACTGGTCGCCCCTGCCCTGGTGGCAGAGCCTGACCCTGATGTTCCAGATGGAAGTGGCCGAACGCATCGTCGCCAAACCCGGCACCGACCATTATGGCCGCCTTGCCGTGCTGTCCCAATGGCGCAGCGATGCAAAGATCGCGATGAAGGTGCATCGCAGCGCCTTCACGCCGCCGCCCAAGGTTATGTCGGCCGTGGTCCATATCACGCCCAACCCCGCGCCCGACGGAGTGCAACTCAAGTTCCTCGAACGCCTCACTGCCGCCGCCTTTGGCCAGCGCCGCAAGATGCTGCGCCAGAGCCTCAAAGGCCTGCCCGGCGCGCTCGACGCGCTGGATCAGGTCGGCATCGATCCCCAACGCCGCGCCGAAACGGTCAGCGTCGAGGAATTTGTCGAAATCGCCCGGATATTGAGCCGATAAACGATATCTATTTTCCGTTCGTTTCGAGCGAAGTCGAGAAACAATCGCGCCATAGCAGCCGCTTTTCGACTACGCTCGAGGCGGACGGATTTCTGATAAGGCCGTCTGTCATGCCCCGCCTGATCCTCTTCAACAAACCCTATGACATGCTCTCGCAATTCACGGATCGGGGTACAGACACCGCCCGCGCGACCCTGTCGGACTGTATCGCCATTCCCGGCGTCTATCCCGCCGGCCGGCTCGACCGCGACAGTGAGGGGCTGCTGCTGCTGACCGACGATGGCCGCCTGCAATCGCGCATCGCTGATCCCAAATACAAGAGCGCCAAAACCTATCTGGCGCAGGTGGAGGGCGAGGTGACGGACGCAGCGCTCGCCGCCTTGCGTCGGGGGGTTGAGTTGAAAGACGGTCTGACCCGCCCGGCCGAAGCGGAACGGATCGACGCCCCCGATATCTGGCCGCGCAATCCGCCGATCCGCGTGCGCAAGAACATCCCCGATTGCTGGATCAGCCTCACCATCCGCGAAGGCCGCAACCGGCAGGTCCGCCGCATGACCGCCGCCGTTGGCCATCCCACGCTGCGCCTCATACGCTGGCGCATCGGCGACTGGACGCTCGACGGTCTGCAACCGGGCGAGTGGCGCGAAGTTCAGGTCGGCTGATTACCGGCGATCAGCGGCCTCGGCACCCGCTTGCCCTTGGTCCGGCTGGTCAGGTGGAATTGCCGGCACCGGTCACAGCGATAGGGCCGCAGCGGCACGTCGGCCCGCAATGCCACCGCCAGCGCCGCGTCCTCGGACGCAAAGCGTGTCTTCTTCGCACAAATGCTCAGCCGCGTGCGGATCGCTCAATCCTCCGGGTCGAAGCTGACGCTTCCTTCGTTGAACATCCTCACGATCAGCGCCACCGCCGCCTCATCTTCCAGCAGCGCAGGATCGATCGTCAGGACATCCGCCGCGCATAATTGCCCGGCCAGCACCGCCGCCGCCCCGCTGCAATCATGGGCCTGCCCATCGACAAACAGGGTCAGCGCCCCGCCCTCTTGCGCCACATAGGCAAAACGGCTCGCCGGATTGCGGCACAGCGCGACGCCATCCTCCACCAGTTCGCGCACATCCTCGGCTGCGATCGGCTCCTCCGGCCGGAAGTCCAGTTCGGGATATTTGCGCTCACTGCTATAGGCGCCGAACCAGCGGGCAAAGGCCACGGGGTCGTTCACCGCCTCCATCACCATCGCCTGCAACCGCGCCAGCGCCACTGCATCAATCTCGCCCGGATTGGCCTGCACGGTCAGGTCCGGGTCGGCATAGCGGTCATCCTCTTCCATCTCGCCAACGACATGCGCGCAAAACTGCTCGACCAGTTCGCTGCGCGCGGGCGCCCGGAAACCGACCGAATAGGTCATGCAATCGTCGCCCACCGCGATGCCGTCATGCGCCACGCCCGGCGGCACATACAGGATATCGCCCGGCTCCAGCACCCATTCGTCGGTCTGCTCGAATTCCGCCAGCAGCCGCAGATCCTCCTGCACCAGCAACGGCGTGTCGGCATCGCAACGCTGCCCGACGCGCCAGCGCCGCCGCCCCAGCCCCTGGATCAGGAACACGTCATACTGGTCATAATGCGCGCCCACGCCGCCGCCATCGGTGGCATAGCTGACCATCACATCATCAATCCGCCAGTTGGGGACGAAGCGGAAAGGCGCGATCAAAGCCGCGACATCGGGCACATGCATGTCCACCGCCTGCACCAGCAGTGTCCAGGGCGCATCGCCCATCCGCCCGAAGCGATCCTCAGGTAACGGCCCATGCTCGACCGTCCAGCGCCCCTCCGCCCGGCCGATCAGCCGTGATTCGATCCCCTCCTCGCAGGCCAGCCCCGCCAGTTCGTCCGGCTCGACGGGATTGGCCCAATCCTTCCACGGATTGCGGATCAGCAGCGGCTTCTTCTGCCAATAGTCACGCAGGAACAGATCGACGTCGAAGTCGGTAAAGCTCATGGAAAATCTCGCCAGCAAACGGCGCGCATCATGCGCTCGTCGTTCCGGCCTTGCCCCGCGCAGGCGGCGAAGTCAAAGCACCCCGCGCATGATCGAAGCCATTACCCGATCTCCGTTCGGGCTGAGCCTGTCGAAGCCCCGCCCTTCCCTGCGATCCTGCCGAAAAACAGCCCTTCACCAATCGCAGGACGAACGGAAACGGTCGGGCGTTCGATACGCCCGATGCCTTGCCCGCTTATTGCGTTTGCGTCGGCGCCTTCTTGGACGCCGGATCGCTTTCCTTCGCAGTCGTCATCGCAACCGCCGGCGGCCCCTTCTGGATCGCGGCCGAAAGCTTGCCAACCGGCGCACAGTCGCCCTTACAAATGGCCTGCGCCTGCGCCAGCACTTCCTTGGCCCTGGCAACCGCGCCCTTTTCGACCATCGCCTCACCCTGACCGGCCAGCGCAACCACATCAGTCGGGTCCAGCAGCAAAGCCTCCTTGTAAAGACGGATCGCCTTGCCCTGAAGCCCCTGCGCTCGCGCCACTTCCGCCAGTTCGATGAAGGCGGCGCGGTTGCGCGGATCGATCGCCAGTGCGCTTTCCAGCGCATCGGTCGCGCCTTCCAGATTGCCGGCCTTGTGCGCGCCTTCACCGGCCTTCTGCCACTCCACCGACTGCGGGCTGATCTGGCTGTCGGGCTTCTGGCTCAACCCCACGCTCGACACGGTGGTCAGAACGACGGCAAGAGCGATCGAGGCGGGGGTAAAACGCATGAGTATCTCCAGCCATGTTTCAGGCGCTGATTCAGAACAAGTGTCGCTATTTTGCGGGCGCTTGTCCATGGCCTGTTTCACGCCCCCCGCCGCAGCCGCGCAAAGAAGAACCCGTCGCTGCCGTCATGCCCCGGCGTCAGCAGCAATCCCGCGCCATGCGCCCGCCCCACAGGCAGGTCCACCG
>JAGVJS010000077.1 GCA_020051025.1 Sphingobium sp.
ACCTGTTCCACGCACTGCTGCTGTTCGGCATGGGACTAGTTACGGCCGCCTCCCCGCTGATCGCCAGCGAGCGGGGCCGCCGTCGTCACAGCGTCCGCGACGTGCGCCGCACGGTTCAACAGACGCTGCGCGCCGCGCTCTTCTTCGTGCTGCCGGCCTGGGCGCTGCTATGGCAGTGCGAGACGATCCTGCTCGCCATGGGGCAGGATGCCGATCTGGCGCGAGAGGCCGGGCATCTGATGCACGGTCTGCAATGGGCGCTGCTCCCCTTCCTCGGCTTCACCACGCTGCGCAACTTCATCGCCGCGCTGGAACGTCCGATCTGGGGTCTCATCATCATGCTGGCCGCCATTCCCTTCAATGTGCTGATGGGCTGGGCGCTGATCTTCGGCCATCTGGGCCTTCCCGCGCTCGGCCTGTTCGGCGCTGGCCTGGCCAGCACGATATCGTCCAGCTTCCTCTTCTTCGGCCTGCTGACCGTCATTCTGGTCGATCGCCGGTTCCGCCGCTACAGCCTGATGGGCCGTTTCTGGACCCGCGACCGCGAGCGCCATCGGCAGGTCTGGGCGCTCGGCCTGCCGATCGCCATCACGCTCGGCTTCGAAACGACGGTGTTCAACGCATCGGCGTTCCTCATGGGCCTCATCAACCGGGACTCGCTCGCCGCCCATGCGGTCGCGATCCAGATCGCCGCTCTGGTCTTCATGGTGCCGATGGGCATCGGCCAGGCCGCGACCATCCGCGTCGGCATCGCCTACGGTCGGCGCGATCATGCCGGCATCGGCCGGGCCGGCTGGCTGGCGCTGATGATCGGCACAGGCTTTGCCTGCTGCGCCGCCGCTTTGCTGATCCTGATGCCGCGCACTTTGGTATCGGCCTTCCTCGACCTGTCCAACCCGGCCAATACCCGCACGGCAGCGCTGGCGGTCAGCTTCCTTGCCGTCGCCGCGCTGTTCCAACTGGTCGATGCGGCACAGGCGGTCGGCGCGGGCGTGCTGCGCGGGGTGCAGGATACGACGGTGCCGATGATCTTCGCGCTGATCGGATACTGGATCGTCGGCCTTGGAGTCGGCACCCTGCTCGCCTTCCCGCTTGGCATGGAGGGGCTGGGCATCTGGTTTGGCCTGGCCAGCGGGCTGGGCGCGGTGGCTGTGCTGCTCATAGGCCGCTGGACGCTGCGCGAACGGCTCGGGCTGCTGCCGGCCTAACGTTTCGTCGCAGCGATTGCACGGCAGGGACATGGTGCAGCGCACAAAGCAATTGAAAGAATCGCGCAAATCGGTCAGGGAAGCGAAATCATGCAAGCCCCGACCGAGATTTTTGAAGCGATCGCGCTCCAGAAGTGCCTGAAGGTGACCTATAACAAGATGGTCGTCACCCTGGCACCGCACATCCTCTACACGCGCCATGATGAAATGTTCATCGACGCCGTGACCACCGACCGCAACGGTACGCCCCCGCGCGAACTGAAGCTGGGCACGTTCAAGCTGGTCGGCCTGTCGGACATTCAGGTGCTGGATGAGGCGTTCGAGGCGATGTACGGCCTCTACAACGAAAGCGACGACAAATATAAGGGCAAGACCCTGTTTGCCGTAACGCCGGAAAGCCAGGCGGCCTGATTTCCGGCTGGCGTCGCTGCGCCGGTCAGCGTTCGATGACGCGATCGGCCAGCGGCTCGCGCGCTTGCCATCCGCGCTTTTCCAGTTCCGGCGTCTGCCCCTGCTCGGCCGGATAGCCGATGCACAGCAACGCGATCAGCGACCAGTCCGCCGGCACGTCCAGCATCGCCGCCGCCGTGCGCGGCTGCACGATCGACACCCAGCCAAGGCCGATACCCCGCACCCGCGCCGCCAGCCAGAGCGTATGGATCGCCAATACAGTCGAATAGCGCAGCATTTCCGGCATGGTGGCAATGCCCAGCCCATGGCCGGCGACCGGCACTTCGTCGCAGAAGACAGCCAGTAGCTCAGGCGCCTCCCGCACCCCATGCAGCTTCAGAGCCAGATAGCTGTCGCGCTGGCCCTTGTCCGCATACTGGGCTGATGCGGCGCGGCTCTCCACATCGATATGGTCGGCCAGCGCAGCACGAATGGCGGGGCTGCGCACATGGACAAAGCGCCAGGGCTGGGCATTGCCCACCGATGGCGCGAGGCAGGCGCTGCGCAGCAGGACATGCATATCCGCCGCCGCCACCGGACGCTGATCGAAATGGCGCACATCGCGTCGCCATTGCAGCAGCGTTTCCAGCTGCGCCGCAAAATCCGGGCCAAAGACAGGCGCCTGCCCCTGCCCCTCTTCGCCGGACGTCATCATTTCTTCAGCCGATAGCCCGTACGGAACATCCAGCCAATGATAGCGATGCACAGGATCAGCATCGCCGCGACGAACGCCAGACTATATTCGATGCCCACATCGCCCCGACCGAAAAAAGTCCAGCGAAAGCCCGAGATCAGATAGACGATCGGGTTGAACAGGGTCATCGTGCGCCATGGGTCCGCCAGCATATGTACCGAATAGAAGGCCCCCCCCAAGAAGGTCAGCGGCGTCACCACCAGCAGCGGGATGACCTGCAACTGCTCGAACCCCTGCGCCCATATCCCCAATATGAAGCCGAACAGGCAGAAGCTGATCGCGATCAGGATCATGAAGCCCGCCATGGCAAAGGGGTGGGCGACATGGATATCGACGAACAGATGCGCGGTCAGGAATATGATTGTGCCCACCATCAGCGACTTGGTCGCCGCCGCGCCGACATAGGCGATCACCGTTTCCGTCGCGGAGATGGGCGCCGACAGCAGTTCATAGATGGTGCCGCTATATTTGGGCATGTAGATGCCGAAACTCGCGTTGAAGATGCTTTCGGTCAGCATCGACATCATGATGAGGCCCGGCACGATGAACGCGCCATAGGCGATGCCGTCCACCTCCGTCATGCGCGATCCGATCGCGCCGCCGAACACAACGAAATAGAGCGTGGTGGTGATGACCGGCACCAGCAGCCCGGTCAGCCAGGTACGGCGAAACCGGTGCAGCTCAAACTTGTAGATGGACGCGATGGCGTGGAAATTCTGGAGGCTCATACAGCCTTCTCCTGATGGACGAGGCTCACGAAGATGTCCTCCAGGCTGCTCTGCTTGGTGTTGAGATCCTTGTAGCCGATGCCAAGGTCGCCCAGCTTGCGCAGCAGCGAGGACACGCCGGTCCGTTCCGCCTGGGTATCGAAAATATACTCCATCTCATGGCCATCCGCGTGCAACGTGACATGCCATTCGGCCAGTTCGGCCGGCACCGCCTTCATCGGATCGGCCAGCACCACGGTCAGCGTCTTCTTGCCCAGCTTCTTCATCAGCGCGGTCTTTTCCTCGACCAGCATCAACGCGCCCTTGTTGATCACGCCCACCCGGTCGGCCATTTCCTCGGCCTCCTCGATATAATGGGTGGTCAGGATGATGGTCACGCCGGTCTGGCGCAGTTCCCCGATCAGCTTCCACATGTCGCGGCGCAGTTCGACGTCAACGCCCGCGGTCGGCTCGTCCAGGAACAGCACGCGCGGCTCGTGGCTCAGCGCCTTGGCGATCATGACGCGGCGCTTCATGCCGCCCGACAGTTCGATGATGCGGTTGTTGCGCTTGTCCCACAACGACAGGTCGCGCAGGATTTTCTCTACATAGGCGTCGTTGCGTGGCAGGCCGAACAGCCCGCGGCTCAGGCGCACCGTGTCGATCACCTGTTCGAACTGATCGGTGTGCAGTTCCTGCGGCACCAGCCCGATCGCAGTGCGCGCGCCACGATAATCGCGCACGATATCATGGCCGGCCACGGTAACGCTGCCGCCACTCGCACGAGCGATGCCACAGATGATGGAGATCATCGTCGTCTTGCCGGCACCGTTCGGCCCCAGCAGCGCGAAAATCTCCCCTTCCTCGATATTCAGGTCGACGCCCTTCAGCGCCTCGAAACCCGACGCATAGCGTTTCGTCAGGCCTTTAATCTCTATGATGGATGCCATGGATGGCTCTGCCCCTCTTCGCTTCGCCGCGAAGATAGGAGGCAGATTGCGCAGTGCAACCTATCCCGCCTTATTCTCCACGCCGGAAGAAGCTGAACACCGTGGCGGGCGGGAAATTGCGCACTGTCTGGCCGGCGCGTACGACGTCCAGCCCGAGCGCTTCCATCACATCGCGATTGACCGGCGGGCGCATCGAATAGGTGAACTGCACGAAGCTGCCGCCCGGCCGCAGCATGCGGAAGGATTCGGACAATATGTCGAAATGCATGTAGCGATCCATCGCCAGCAGCGGCAGGCCGCTCACCACGGTCTGATAATCGCCAGGTTGCCCGGCGGTCGCGGTCGATACGATCTGCGCCGGCGTTTCCAGAATCGACACCTGCGGAAAATGACGACGCAGCCCGCGCGCGAAGGCAGGGTTGATCTCCACCACCTCCAGCTTTTCCGGTGGCAGACCGGTTTCCAATATGGCGCGAGTGAATACGCCAGTGCCGCCGCCCAGTTCGAGCACGCGACCATCCTGCGGGTCGATCTGCGCCACCATCAGGCGCGCGAGATAGCGGCTGGATGGCACCACCGACGCGGTCTGGCGCGGCTTCTTCACCCAAGCGGCGAGAAAATCCAGATATTCTGTGGCGCGGGCGCGAAACTCGCCACTTGGCAGGGCGATCGCCCGGCTGCGCTTGGGCTTATGCTGCATAAGCGTGATGCGACCGCTTTCTATCCATCCCAACTCCCTTAGCGAGGTGAAGAGGCGGCGTCGATTGACTTTCGTCTGTCGATTGCGCCGCCCGTCTTCAACTTTGGACCGGCTGTCGAAATCCTGCCACAGTAGGACGGCCGTGCGCCCCCTTTACCTGCTCTTCCCCGCCTCATTCGCGGCCAACACGCGCAGCAGATTGCCGGACCAGATCTTCTGGATATCGGCCTCGCTATAGCCGGCCTTCAGCAGCGCGGCGGTGATCCTGGGCAGGTCGACCACATCCTCCATGCCGACCACGCCGCCGCCGCCATCCCAGTCGGCACCGATGCCGACATGGTCCGGCCCCACCACTTCAAGCGCATGCAGCATATGCGCCATGAAATCGTCGAAGGTCGGGCGATCCGTATCGGGATAAAGCCGGTCGATCTCCTGCCGCTTGGCCAGCAGTTCGGCGCGCTTTTCCGGCGACAGCCTGGCGTCCTCGCGCAACTGGCCGAACAGCGCCTTCAACGCCTCCTGCCGCTGCGGATTGGGCTGCGACTTGCGCAGATAGGCGCCATAGGCGTTCATCTGAATCACGCCGTCCCTGGCCGCCAGTGCCTTGAGATGCGCGTCGTCAATGTTGCGCGGATGATCATAGACCGCCTTGCAGCCCGAATGGGTCAGGATGACCGGCGTGGTCGACAGCGCCAGCAGATCGTCCAGCACCTGATCGGAGCTGTGCGACGCATCGGGCACGATGCCGAGGCGATTCATCTCCTTCAGCAACGCCTTGCCCAGCGGGCTAAGGCCGCCGAAGCGCGGTTTGCCCGACGGGTCGGTGCTGCTGTCGGCAAACTGGTTATGCGCGAAATGGGCAAAGCCCGATATCCGCACGCCGATGTCGTAGAAGGTCTTGAGCAGGGTGACGTCCTCACCCAGCGGATAGGCGTTTTCGATCGACAGATAGACGACCCGCTTGCCCGCTGCCGCGATCGGCGCGGCGTCCTTCGCCTCTGTCGCCAGCGCGAAATTAGCCGGGTCCGCTGCCACCATGTTGCGGATCGACAGCCCGCGCAGGATCGCAAAGTCGCGCGCCTTGCGAAAACCCTCGATCGTCACCGGCCCCTGCCCTGTATAGATGGCCCAGAACCCGCCATCCAGACCACCCTTCTTCATCCGCGGCAGGTCGACCTGGGTATAATCGCCATGGACGTCATGCCCCTCCTCGATCGACCAGCCGGGCAGGTCGAGCGACGCGGGCGTATCGAGATGACTGTCGAGCGTCAGCAGCTTCTGGTGCAGCTGATACTCTTTCTTCGTGACGACAGGCGCCTCCGCCTGCGCGGTCAGCGGGAGCAGCGCCGCCAGCGCTGCCCCCATCATCAAAACAGCCCGCATCAGATTTCACCCGAGATGGTGAACTGGAAAGTGCGCGGGGACAGCGGACGGAAATTGCCGTCGCCCGTCACTGCGGGGGTGATGTAGGACAAAGTATCCTTGTCGAAAATATTGTCGATGTTGAACCGTGCCTTCACGCCCTTGACCGGACCCAGGCTGATGCCGTCGCCAATGTCGACATAGGCGCTGAACACAGTGAAGCCCTTGACGCTGGACCCGGCCGAATTGTCGAAGGTCGACCAGCGGCGCGAGGTATATTTGCCGCTGAGATTGCCCACCAGCCAGCTTGCCGGCTCGATGGTCACGCCGCCATTGACGATCCACTTAGCACTATCCGGGATATATTTGCCGTCAGTATGGTAAGTGGTCGTCGCGGTGACGATGTCGTCCTTGAACTTGGCGATATTATAGGTGGCGTTGAGGTTGAAATAGGCGAGGCCGTTCAGATAGGCCGGCTTGTAGGTTCCGCTGAATTCCGCGCCATAAGCTGTGACCCGGCCGACATTCTGGTAGAAGGTTTCGATGACGTTCGACGTGCCGGGCAGGATTGACCCGATCGACTGGATGCGATTCTTGAACTTGGTGTAGTAACCTGCCAGCGATGCGTAGAATTGCCCCTGATTGGTGCGGATGCCCGCCTCGAAATTCTGCGACCGCTCCGGCGCGGGGGCCGGCACGCCGGCTGCGCTGCTGTTGAGCGAGACGGAGAAGACGTCGTCCAGCCCCTTGGGCAGCGCCATATTCTCTGCATAGGAGGCGAAGACCTGGCTCTGATTGTCCAGCTTGAACAGGACGCCAGCCTGCGGCAGGAACCCGTCGCTATAGCTGGCGCGTAGCGTCTGCGGACCCCAGCCTGCGACCCAGACCGGCGCGGCGGTGGTCCCGCCATTGCGATAATAATCGTTGAAGTCGCGATAGCCATTGTAGCGATAGTCGATGTTCAGCGCCTTGACCCCCAGATCAAAGATCAGCCGGTCGTCCAGCAGCGTGATCCGATCCTTGACGAAGGCCTGGGTGGTGTTGCGCTGGCTCTGATAATCGCGGCGGACATAGACCAGTTCATCGAGATTGGGCGCACTGGCAGGCGATCCGTCGGTCGTATTGTAGCGCGCCTGCGTGCGGTTATAGGTGTCCACCTCCCCCCACAGGCCGACTTCCAGCGTGTGCACGCCAATTTCCCAGTGCAGCTTGCTGGTCAGGCCATAGCGATTGCCGCCCACGGTGGAGAGGCCATATTGCGTGCCCTTCGGCGCGAAGAGCGCCATGCCGGCCGCCGTCTGCCGCTGATATTGCAGCAGGCTGTTGGCATAGGTGTCCGGCGACACGCCATAACCACCCTTATCCTCATAATAAGCGGTCGCTTCGGCCCAGACGCCGTCGGCGATCCCGGCATGGACGGTGCCGCCATAGAGCTTGTCGTCGCGCACGTTGATCGCGAGCGTGTTGGTATAGGCATAGTTGGCGTTGCTGTAGGCGGGGCCGCCCGCGACCGGCGCGAAGCCCGGCGTGGTGTTGGGCACGACCGAGATGTAGCCACGATCCCGGCCGCTCTTCCCGCCAACATCCGTGCCGGTCAGATACTGGGCGCGGGTCAGCGACGGGGAATCGAAGTCGTTGAACTTGTTCGACACGAATTTGAACCGCGCCCAGCTGTCGCCGCCCAGATCGGCATGAACCATGCCTTCCCAATGCTCACGATCGACCGTGCCGTCGCCGCGCCACAGGTCGGTGTTCAGCTTGGTGCGGCTGACATAAGCGCGGAACGGCCCGATCTGCCCGGTGCTGGCGCGGATGAAGGTCCGCTTCATGTCGAAATCGCCAAAGCTCTGCGACACAAACAGACCGGCCTCTTCCTGCGGCTTGATACTGTTATATTGCACCACCGGGCCGAGCGTGGAGTAGCTGGGCAGGCCGACATCGCCCGCGCCGACCGCGGCTTCCACCACGCCCAGATTTTCATTGTCGACATAGCGGAAGACCGGGCTGCCGCCGAAGGCGTCGCTGCGACCGGTCGGGATGCCGTCGACCACGAAGCCGATCTGGTCGAGGTTGAAGGCGCGGGTCTGGACGCTGTTGCCGAATTCATAGAGGCCCAGCGCACCGTCGGTCTGGACGTTGAAGCCGGGCAGCTGCTCCAGCATCTTGAGGCCCGAAATGCCCGATGGCGCGGACAGAAGTGCTTCGCGCGTCACGGCGACGACGTTCGTCACCTTGTCCTCACCGATCGCTTCGGCCGATTGGGAAATGCGGCGGCCGGTGACGGTGATACTGCTTTCCTCACCATCCGCCGGGCCATCCACCGGCTCCTGCGCATGGGCGGCGCTCAGCGCCCCAGCGGCGCAGGCCAGCAGCAACGCTACGCGAGAAGACGAGCGAATGGATGAGGTAAAGGACATGCGTGGCTCCCTGCTTCACATCGCCAAAATGGAAAAGGCGCGCATGCCGGCGCGCCTCTCCCCAATTTCTGCGTTTTCTTGTGAAACGAGAGTGCCGGGGAAGACCGCCATGGACTAATGAGATTTTCTCAGTCCTTGGCGAGATAATCAAAGCGTTATGAGATGCTTACCGCCCCTTCCAGACGCCAGCCCGCTTTTCGATGAAGGCGGTCATGCCTTCCTTCTTGTCCTCGGTAGCCGTCAATATCTGGAACAGGCGCCTCTCGGTCAGTAGCCCCTGCGCCAGGCCGGTTTCAAAGGCGATATTGACCATTTCCTTGTTCACCATCGCGGCCATGGGCGGCAGCGCGGCGATGGTCGCGGCAGTCTTGAGCGCCTCCTCCAGCAACTCTGCC
>JAGVJS010000172.1 GCA_020051025.1 Sphingobium sp.
CATAGCGGCCCTGATCTTCACCAAAGGCCGAGGCGGTGGTCAGCGTGACGTCCAGCGCCACGCCGACCTTGCCGGCCAGCGCCATTTCCGCGATCGTGACGATCAGGCCGCCGTCCGCGATGTCATGCACGGCGGTTGCCTTGCCGTCCGCGATCAGGGCGCGGACGATATCGGCATTGGCGCGTTCGGCGGTCAGGTCGACCTTGGGCGCTTCGCCGGCTTCGCGGCCGGCGATTTCGCGCAGCCAGATGGTCTGGCCAAGGTGCGTACCTTCTCCGCCGATCAGCCAGATCGCGTCGCCTTCCGCCTTGAACGCGACCGTCGCCATGACGTCCACGTCCTTCAGCAGGCCGATGCCGCCGATCGCCGGGGTCGGCAGGATCGCCGAGCCGCCGCCGGTCGCCTTCGATTCATTGTAGAGCGAGACGTTGCCCGACACGATCGGGAAGTCGAGCGCACGGCAGGCATCGCCCATGCCCTCAAGGCAGCCGGTCAGCTGCGCCATGATTTCGGGGCGCTGCGGGTTGGCGAAGTTCAGGCAGTTGGTGACGGCGAGCGGGGTCGAGCCGACGGCGCTCAGGTTACGATAGCATTCGGCGATCGCCTGCTTGCCGCCTTCATAGGGGTCGGCATAGCAATAGCGAGGCGTGCAGTCGGTGCTGATCGCGATGCCCTTTTGCGCGCCATGGACGCGGACGACAGCGGCGTCGCCGCCGGGGCGCTGCACCGTGTCGGCGCCGACCATATGGTCATATTGTTCCCAGATCCAGCGGCGGCTGGCAATGTCGGGGCTGCCCATCAGGGTGACGAGGTCCGCGCCGATATCGTCGCTTTCGCCGATGTCGCCCAGCGGTGCGACCTTCGACCAGGCCTTATACTCGTCCTTCGGCATGGAGGGACGGTCGTAGAGCGGCGCGTCGTCGGCCAGCGGGGCGAGGGGGATGTCGCAGACGATCTCGCCCTTATGCTCCAGCACCATGCGGCCGGTATCGGTGACATGGCCGATGACGGCGAAGTCCAGTTCCCACTTTTTGAAGATGGCTTCGGCAAAGGCTTCGCGGCCGGGCTTCAGCACCATGAGCATGCGCTCCTGGCTCTCCGACAGCATCATTTCATAGGTGGTCATGCCGGTTTCGCGCTGCGGCACGTCGTCCATCTTGAGGTGGAGGCCAACGCCGCCCTTCGACGCCATTTCTACGCTGGAGGAGGTGAGGCCGGCCGCGCCCATATCCTGAATGGCGACGATCGCGTCGGACGCCATCAGTTCGAGGCAGGCTTCGATCAGCAGCTTTTCGGTAAAGGGGTCGCCGACCTGCACGGTGGGGCGCTTGGCGTCGGCGTCGTCGCCGAAATCGGCGCTGGCCATGGTCGCGCCGTGGATGCCGTCACGGCCGGTCTTCGACCCTACATAGACGATCGGATTGCCGACGCCCGATGCCGCCGAATAGAAGATCTTGTCGGTGTCGGCGACGCCCACGGTCATCGCGTTGACCAGGATGTTGCCGTCATAGGCCGGGTGGAAATTGACTTCGCCGCCGACAGTCGGCACGCCGACGCAATTGCCGTAGCCGCCAATGCCATGCACCACGCCGCTGATCAGATGCTTCATCTTGGGGTGATCGGGGCGGCCGAAGCGCAGCGCGTTCATGTTCGCCACCGGCCGCGCGCCCATGGTGAACACGTCGCGCAGGATGCCGCCGACGCCGGTTGCCGCGCCCTGATAGGGTTCGATGTAGGACGGGTGGTTGTGGCTTTCCATCTTGAAGATGGCGGCCTGCCCATCGCCGATATCCACGACGCCGGCATTTTCGCCCGGACCGCAAATGACCTGCGGGCCTTTGGTAGGCAGCTTCATCAGGTGGATTTTCGAGGATTTGTACGAGCAATGCTCCGACCACATGACCGAGAAAATGCCCAGTTCGGTCAGGTTCGGCTCCCGGCCGATCGCCTTCAGGACGCGGTCATATTCTTCCGGGCTGAGGCCATGTTCGGCGACGACTTCCGGGGTGATGTGGGGTGCGGTGCTGGACATGTGCGCGCCTTTAGCGGGGGCGTGGGCGAAGGGCAATGGTGGGCGTAGCGAATGCGGCAATGGTGTGATGTCTGACCCGAAGCCTCAACGCTTCGTCCCGCCGGCAACCTTTCGTTAACGACCTTCCCCAAAGTTCATGTCTTGAGAGCGGGGTGGCGATTCGACGGAGATTGAGGCCACAGAGAGGTTTTCCATGAAGGGGAGTGACTTCTTCTATTTTTCCAGCCGCTGCAAAAAGCAGCGTCTGATGGAGCAGGCGTCCACATCGGAACGCGCCAAGGCGGCGCATCGGCGCCTTGCCGCCGCCTATGCCGACCGCGCCGCGCTGGCGATGCTCAACAGCGAGTGAAGCGCGGGCAGGCAACCATCTACGCTCGAAGCGAACGGCTTCAGGCGCGATCATCAGGCAAATAAAAAGGCCGGACCTTCATGTGAAGGCCCGGCCCGGTAATCGGAAAAGTCGTGCGACTCAGACGTGGCAGGCCTGGGCGCTCTTGCCCGGCACGGTGATGGTCACGTCGTTGCCCGAACCCTTGACTTCATAGCCACCCTCGGCGGTGAAGGGCTGGCCGGCTTCGGCGGCCTTCAGCGAGGTCGCGTTGCCGCCCTTCTCGGTGCGCAGCAGGGCGGTCTTGTCGTCGCTCATAAAGTCGACGAAGATCAGGCTGTTGTCCTTGCAACGATACTGCTTGTTCGCCTTGACCGAAGGCGGCAGTTCGACCGGCGCGGCGTTGGCAAGCTGCGCCGCCATCGGGTCGGCCGGGCCGCCCACGACTTCGGGTTCGTCATTCTTGTTGCAGGCCGACAGCAAAGCGACGCTGGCGACGGCGATGAGGGGGAGATACTGTTTCATAGTGATCCTTTTATGTGCATGCGCAACATGGTGCGTCAACGCAAAACTATACGCTTCCCGCCATGCCCCCTGTAATGACGGCATGACCGTTTGATGACAGCGATTGCCGTGAGTGGCTTATTGCCGGGGCGGGCTTGACCGGGGCCGTGGCGGCGGCCAATGCAAGAGCATGGCTGAGGACATTTCCACCCCCGACACTGAAACATTGTCGTTCGAAGATGCGCTGCGTGCGCTCGAAACGATCGTCCGCCGGCTGGAAAGCGGCGACGTGCCGCTGGACGAGTCGATTTCGCTCTATGCGAAGGGCGAAGAGCTGCGCAAACGCTGTACCGAGCGGTTGCAGGCGGCCGAGGCACGGATCGCCAGGCTGACGGTCGACGCCAATGGCGCTGTGACCGGCGCGCAATCCTTCGGCGCGGACTGAGCCGCATGACCGGGGGAGGAGCGGGCGCCTCCGCGACAGCGCTGGTTCTGGAGCATGCAGCCGATGTGGCACGGGCGATCGATGCGGCGTTCGACCGATTGCTGCCGGTGCCGCAGGATGCGAGGGTCCGCCTTTATGAGGCGATGCGCCACGCGGCGATCGGCGGCGGCAAGCGGCTGCGTCCGCTGCTGGTGCAGGCGACCAGCGACCTGTTCAATATATCCCGCGACTCGGCGCTGCGCGTCGGCCTCGCGGTCGAGTGCATCCATGTCTATTCGCTGATCCACGACGATCTGCCGGCAATGGACGATGACGATATGCGGCGTGGCAAGCCGACGGTGCACAAGGCGTTCGACGAGGCGACCGCGATCCTGGCGGGCGATTGCCTGCACGATCTGGCGTTCGAGATACTGGCGGACGAGGAGACGCATCCTGATCCGTTCGTGCGGATCGAACTGGTCAAGGCTTTGGCCGCGTCGAGCGGGCCGGCGGGCATGGCGGGTGGCCAGATGATGGATCTGGAGGCGGAAAAGACCCGGTTCGACCTCGCCACCGTCACCCGGTTGCAAAATCTCAAGACCGGGGCGCTGATCGCCTTCTGCGTAGAGGCTGCCGCGATCATGGCGCGCCTGCCGCATGAGGCGCGCACCGGGCTGCATGGCTATGCCCGCGATATCGGCCTCGCCTTCCAGATTGCCGACGACTTGCTGGACGTCGAGGGCGACGCGGCGCTGGCGGGCAAGGCGCTGGGCAAGG
>JAGVJS010000386.1 GCA_020051025.1 Sphingobium sp.
CCAGCGTGATGCCGCCGCCCAGCAGGCGGGCCAGCTGGCGCGAGATGGACAGGCCAAGGCCGGTGCCGCCATAACGGCGGCTGATGGTGCCGTCGGCCTGATGGAAGGCCTCGAAAATATGGGCTTGCTGTTCGGATGACATGCCGATGCCGGTGTCGCGCACGGCCAGCGCCAGCCCGCCGCCTTCGGCCGGAGACAGAGTCAGGCTGACCTTGCCCTGCTCGGTGAATTTGAAGGCGTTGGACAACAGGTTCTTGAGGATCTGCTCGATCCGCACCCGATCCGTCTCAATCGCGCGCGGGCAATCGGACGCCATCTCGATTTCGAAATCCAGTTCGCGGCTTTCGGCGATCGGCTGGAACATCTGGCGGATATCGCCGACCAGCCGTTGCAGCGGCACGGTTTCGGGCTGGACCTGGACATGACCAGCTTCGATCTTCGACAGGTCGAGAATGTCGTTGATGAGCGTGAGCAGATCGTTGCCCGAGGATTCGATCGTCCGCGCAAACTTGATCTGATCCGGGGTCAGATTGCCCTCACCATTGTCGCCCAGCAGCTTCGACAGGATCAGCAGCGAATTGAGCGGGGTGCGCAGTTCGTGCGACATGTTGGCCAGGAAATCGGACTTATACTGGCTGGCCTGTTCCAGTTCACGCGCCTTGACCGTGAGGTTGGCGGCGCCGCGCTCCAGTTCGTCGCGCTGATTTTCCAGCGTCTGCGCCTGCTCCTCCAACTGGCTGTTGGTCTGTTCCAGTTCAACCTGCTGTTGTTCGAGGCGGACCTGCGATTCCTTGAGCGCGCGGCCCTGCTCCTCCAGTTCCTCGTTGGAGACGCGCAGTTCCTCGCTCTGGGCCTGGAGTTCGCCCGCCTGACGCTGGGTTTCCTCCAGCGCATCCTGCAAGCGGGCGCGGAAGCGGGCGGAGCGCAGCGCAATGCCGATCGCCGGCGCCACCTGTTCCAGCAGTTGCAGCGTGACGGCGTCGACCGGCTGGAAGAAGCCCAGTTCCATGACGGCATTCACCACCTCGTCCGCCTTGGCCGGGACGATCACCAGATGGCGCGGCCGATCACGGCCCAGTGCCGAGCCGATGGTCAGATAACCGTCGGGGATATCGTGCAGGATGAGCGCCTGCCCCTCCGCCGCGACCTGACCCAGCAGCCCTTCCTTGACGAGGAAGCCGTCGGGCAGATGGGCGTCGGACGGGATGCCGAGCGTGGCGGCGCGCTGGAAACGCCCCCCTTCGCCCTTGAACACGGCCCCGCCCTGAAAGCCGAGATAGCGGGACAGGAAGGCCAGGATCGCCTCCCCCAGTTCTTCGATCGACTTTTCGCCGCGCATGGCCTGGGCGAGACCGAGCTGGCCGGCTTGCAACCATTGCTGGCGAATGCGGACCCGGCTGGCGATGCGCATCAGGATGAAGATGGCGATGGTCAGGCCCATACCGATCAGGCTGGTAACGATGCCACTGGTGATCGCCGTCTGCGACGCGACCGCCATATCCTCCAGCCGGATGGCGCGCAGGCGCAATTCTTCCTGCGCCATATTGGCCAGCTGGGCCCGGACGGCATCCATCTCCATCTTGCCACGGTCGGTGGTCACGACCTCCAGAGCGGCGGCGACGCCTTTCGCGCGGCGCAGGTCGACAGTCTCGCGCAGTTCGGCCAGCTTCGCATCGACATGGCGTTTCAGCACCGTGACATTGGCCTGCTGCGCCGGATTGTCCTGCGTCAGCGCGGCAACCGTGTTCATTCGGGCGGTGAGCGCGGCGACCGCGCTGTTATAAGGTTCCAGATAAGCCTGGGTGCCGGTCAGCAGATAACCGCGCTGCCCGGTTTCTGCATCCTGCGCCGTCGATAGCAGCTCGTCGAGCGCGATCAGCACGCTATGGGTATGACGGACAGCCAGATCACTTTCGCGCAGTGTCTGGATGTTGCGATAGGCGATGGTGCCGCTGACGGCGAAGAAACCCAGCCCCAGCAAAAGCCCGAACAGGGACCAGAGCGAATTGCGGGTCAGGGAAAGCGAGCCGAAAGCGGTTTTTATCGTTGTCATGGCCCCTCGCCTATACAGGTGTCGGGCACCCGACTAGCGATTGTTTCGCCCTCAGCGCAAGACCTGTCCCGCTGCGACAGCCCGATCCTGATCTGCATCAACATAGTTTGTCCATCTTGTCGGAGGAAACGCGACGGCGTTTAAATTCCGTTATGACTGCAACGTTATAGCGTTTGGCAGGTCGCCTTTGCCGATGCACCTTGGTAGAAGGGGATGAGTGGGAGCGAATATGGTTGATGGACCGTCATCTTCGGACCGGGATGGTTCCAGCGCACAATCCTTTCTGATCGAGGCGAGCGAGCGGCTGGCCGCCGCCAAATCCATGGCGGAGGTGGTTGAGGTATTGCGGCAGACCGCCCGCTCCGCGATCGGGGCGGAGGGCATCGCCGTCGTATTGAAAGACGGAGACCGGTGCCATTATGTCGCCGAGGACGCGATCGGGCCGCTCTGGGCCGGCGCGCGTTTCCCCGCAGACAGCTGCGTGTCCGGCTGGGCGATGCATCATGGCGAAACGGTAGCTATTCCTGATATAGCGCTGGACGACCGCGTGCCGCAGGATGCCTATCGCCCCACTTTCGTGCGCAGCCTGCTGATGGCTCCGATCGGCCGCCCCACGCCGGTCGCCGCGTTGGGTGCTTATTGGTCCCATACCGGCGCGCATGATCGGGCGACCGTCGCACGACTGGAGAGCCTGGCCCGTTTGTCCGCCATCGCGGTAGAAAATGCTCGCCTGATCCATGAGATGGAGGAAAGCGGGCGGCAGCGATCGCTGATACTGACGGCGGGACGCATGGGCGCCTGGACCTATGACATGGCGACCGGAGAGCTGGACGCCTCCGCGCTGTGCCGTCGCAATTTCGGTCGCGATCCGGACCAGCCGTTCAGCTATGCCGATTTGCAGGCGGCGATCCATCCGGACGATCGCGACCGGGTCAATCGCGCGATCCGCGAAAGCCTGAACAGCGGCGGCAATTACGACATCGAATATCGGGTGGTGACGCCCGATGGCGAAATACGCTGGATCGCAGTGCAGGCACAGCCGGCGCGGCTGGCGGACGGCGCCACCACCGGACTGGCCGGCATTTCCATCGACATTACCGATCGCAAGCGGATGGAGGATGCGCTGCGCACATCCGCCGCCACGCTGGAACATCTGGTCGAGGAGCGGACGCGCGAACTGGTGCGGACGCAGGATGCGTTGCGCCAGTCGCAGAAACTGGAAGCGATGGGACAGCTGACCGGCGGGGTTGCGCATGATTTCAACAATCTGCTGACGCCGATCATCGGCAGCCTCGACCTGCTCCACCGGCGACAGGTAGGCGGTGAGCGGGAGCAGCGGCTGATCGGCGGCGCGCTGGATTCGGCCGATCGGGCACGAACGCTTGTGCAAAGGCTGCTGGCCTTTGCCCGGCGGCAGCCGTTGAAGCCCGAGCCGGTCGATCTGGCCGCGCTGATACTGGGGATGGCTGAGTTGATCGGCACGACATTGGGACCACAGGTGGAGGTTCGGCTCGACCTGGCCGCGGACCTGCCATCGGCGCTGGCCGACGCGCATCAGGTGGAAATGGCGCTGCTCAACCTGGCGGTCAATGCCCGCGACGCCATGCCGGTCGGCGGGGAATTCATCCTGTCGGCGCAACTGGCCGAACAGAAAAAGAAGCAGGCCGATGCCGTGAAACCGGGCCGCTATGTGGTGGTGAAAGTAGCCGACACCGGTACGGGCATGGATGCCGAAACGAGGCGGCGCGCGATCGAACCCTTTTTCTCCACCAAAGGCGTGGGTCAGGGGACGGGCCTTGGCCTGTCCATGGCGCATGGACTGGCGCTGCAACTGGGCGGCGCGCTGAAAATCGAAAGCGAGCCGGGGCGCGGCACGTCCGTGGCGCTGTGGTTGCCGGTGAGCGAGCGGAGCGCGGTCGCGTCGCCCGACAACGTGCCAGCGCAAAGCCGCTTCAGCGGCACCGCCCTGCTGGTGGATGATGAGGATGTGGTGCGAGCCAGCACGGCGGACATGCTGGCGGATCTGGGCTTCAAGGTGCTGGAGGCGCGATCGGGCACGGAGGCGATAGACCAGTTGCGGCTGGCTGACCATGTCGACATCGTCGTCACCGACCATGTCATGCCGAATATGACCGGCGTGGAACTGGCACAGGAGGTGGCACTCATCAATCCGACGGTGCCGGTGCTGATCGTGTCGGGCTATTCCGACGCGGTGGGTCTGGCTGCGGGCCTGCCGCGGCTCGGCAAGCCCTTCCGTCAGGCTGACCTAGCCACCGCTTTGGCCAGCATCCGCACCAATCCGCTGTTTACGCCGCTCAGCATCGCATCCGGGCAAAGCGAAAGCTGATCCGCGACCGGAGGTGGTCAACCGCCTGTCGGCATTCGCCAGGCCGGGTCGATAGCGTCCAGTCCGATTTCCTCAGCAGGCGGCGGGCAGGCGACCGCGCCGGGGGTGCGGCTGAAACGGGGGGCAGGCATGGGTTGCAGCAGGTAGATCGGAAGA
>JAGVJS010000325.1 GCA_020051025.1 Sphingobium sp.
GGCGAAAGCCACGCCGTCTCGGCCGGTCACACGCCGGGCAAGGGCATCGACCTGCCGTCCCCGTCCAATCCGGCTGCCTATCAGGCCACCTATTTCCAGCTTCAGGCACCCTTCACGTCCAATATGTCGGACACGGACGCCTTCGCCCAGATCAGCATCGCTGTATCAACCTATTATGACTATCGCGTCATTGCCGCGATCAAGCAGCATGAAATGCCGATCCGCAGCGCGGTGTTGATGATGCTGGCCGAACAGCCGCAGGAAGTGCTCGACACGCCCAAGGGGAAGCAGATGCTCCAGGGCAAGATCAAAGGCATTATCAACGACATATTGAAGCAGAAGACGGGTTATGGCGGGCTCGACAATGTCTATTTCACGAACTTCGTTATTCAGTGAGCAACGGCTCTGAAGCGCCCCGTGCTCGCGACGGCCACGGGGCGGGGCCCAAGCCTGTTAACTCCAATTTTACCATTTTCGTTATTAATGGGGCTCGCGCCAAAGGATCGGGATGGCCCCTGATCCGCTATGGGGCAGGGGACCAAGATGGACGACGTACAAACCTACGCTTTCGGGCGCGGGGATTCTCAGGCGCCGATCATGCTGTCGGGGCTGGACCGGCTGAGCGAAAAGCTCGGCCGGCGCATGCGCGCCCTGATCGAGCCGATCGCCGGCGTGCGCCCGATGGTCGAGGCGCAGGATACGCGCGTGCTCGACTTCGGTGCCTGGTCTGCCGAAATTCCGGCCTTTTGTAGCCTGTCCATCTATCGCCTGCTCCCTTTGAAGGGGCAGATGCTGCTGCGCATGGACGCGGCGATGATCTCCACCATGGTGGATTGCTTCTATGGCGGCATCGGCAATCGTCCGCTGCCCACACGCGGCGAGTTCACCCCGACCGAAGACCGGCTGATCGCTCGCCTGTCCGACACCATCGTCACCCGTCTCGTCGAAACCTGGGCCGACATCCTGCCGCTGGAGCAGGGGCTGATGCTGCGTGAAAGCGCGGTCGGCTATGCCGCCGCTGCGCAGCCCGGCGACCAGATGGTGCTGCAACGTTTCATGGTGTCGATCACCCGCGAGCAGGAATGGCCGATCGACCTGCTCTTTCCGCTGTCCGCCCTGCGCGGTGTCGAGGCGTTGATGGGCAGCAATCTGCCCGCTGACGAGGAACATCGCGATCCCGTCTGGCAGACCCGGATCGCCCGGCGGATGCGCGACATCCGCTTGCCCGCCCGCACCGTACTGGCGCGTCCCAATCTTTCGCTGGCCGAGCTGATGCAGCTCAAGGTCGGCGACGTCATCCCCGTGACCATCGGCCGATCGCTGCCGCTGATCGTCGGAAACCGCATCGTTGCACACGGCACGATCGGCGAACAGGAAGGCCGCGCCGCCTTCCAGATTGAAAAGCTTGCACAGGAACCCGATCAATGAGCGACATGAGCGAAGCCCCCCGCATAGAGCGTGGCGAAGATCCGCTGAGCCGCATGACCAATAACCGCCAGTTCAAGCTGCTGGCTGACATCCCGGTCCGCATGTCGGTGGAGGTCGGCTCGACCTCGCTGCGCCTCGCCGAAGTGATGGACCTTGCCGAAGGCAGTATTGTCGAACTGGACCGCCAGGCCGACGATCTGCTCGACATCATGGTCAATGGCGCGCTGATCGCAAAGGGCGAAGTCGTGACGGTCAACGGCCGCTATGGCATCCGCATCGTGGATATCGCCGCGACCGAAAATCGCCTCGCCGGCATCGAACGACGCGGCTGACCGATAATCGACTGATTTTAAGCTTGCCTTCCGCCGCGAAACTGCGGATCGCAGGCGTGGTTAACCATGACTGCGGGCAGGCCATTTCATGTTCTGGTATTTCGTCAAACTGTTGATCCTGCTGCCGCTGGTGGGCGGCATGGCCTTTGGCGCCCTGTGGCTGTGGCGCAAATATCAACCCGGCATGATCGCGGGGCAGGGCGACCGTTCGCTGAAGCTGCTCGAAGCTCTGCCCATGGGCGCTTTCGGCAAGCTTGCCGTAGTGGAATTCGAAGGCAAGAAAATCCTGCTGTCCGTCACCCGCAGCCGGATAGAGAAGATCGCGGAAGGCGATCATGCCCGCCTGCGCTGACCCCGGCCTTGCTGCAAGGGCAGGGCGCCATCGCCTGATTGTCGCGGCCATTGCGATCATGGTCCTGACTGCCCTGTTCTTTACCGTACCGGCCTTCGCGCAGGCCGCACCCGCTGCCACACCGCCGGCGGACAATGGCGGTGCGTTGAGCCGCGCCATGGGCCAGATTTCCGGCGACGGCCGCTCGCTCTCGCTCAGCCTCCAGATCCTTGTCCTGATGAGCCTGCTGACGGTGCTGCCGTCGCTCGTGCTCATGATGACCAGCTTCACCCGTATCATCATCGTTCTGTCGCTGCTGCGTCAGGCGCTTGGCCTGCAACAGACGCCACCCAATCAGGTGCTGGTCGGCCTCACCCTGTTCCTTTCGCTGTTCGTGATGCGCCCCGCGATCGACGCCATCAACGCCCAGGCTTTCGATCCCTATGGCAAGGGGCAGATCAGCATCGAGGAAGCGGTCGGCCGCTCGGGCAAGGTGCTGCACGGCTTCATGGCCAAGCAGACCCGTGAAAGCGACCTCAAGCTGTTCCAGAATCTGGCCAAGGCGCCGGCCTTCAACACACCGGAGGACATCCCCTTCACGATCCTGCTGCCGGCCTTCGTCACCAGCGAACTGAAGACCGCGTTCCAGATCGGCTTCATGATTTTCCTGCCCTTCCTCATCATCGACCTTGTCGTCGCGTCCACGCTGATGGCGCTGGGCATGATGATGCTGTCGCCAACCATCATATCCATGCCGTTCAAGCTGCTGCTGTTCGTGCTGGTCGATGGCTGGGCGTTGACCATGGGGTCGCTTGCGGGGTCATTCGCGACATGACCCTGTTTGCTTCACACCTTCCGTTCGTTTCGAGCGAAGTCGAGAAACGGTCGCGCGACTGTTTCGCTGCACGCTCTAAACGAACGGAGCGAGGCGTTTAAACGGGATGGAAAACGCCGATTTCTTCATGGGATTGGCCCAGCAGGCGCTGTGGATCACGGCGCTTGCCGCCGCGCCCGTGCTGATCCCGGCGCTGATCGCCGGCGTCATCATCGGCATGGTGCAGGCCGCGACGTCCATCAACGAACAGACGCTCAGCTTCATTCCCAAGATCATCGTCGTGGGCGGCATGCTGGCGCTGTTCGGCGGCTCGATCATGGTGCTGATCGCCGACTTCACCCGCGAAATCTTCGAACGTATCCCGGACCTTCTGCAATGACGCGGCCGCTCGCCAGGGCGACCGGGCAATGATCGCGCCGGGCTTCACCGGCGTCGAAACGCAGCTGTGGATCTGGCTGATCGCGATGATCCGGCCGGGCGCCGCCTTCATCGCCGCACCGGTCTTCGGTGCGCCCGCCGTGCCGCTCCAATTGCGTCTGATCCTCAGCCTCGCGCTCGGCCTTGCCGCGCTCAACAGTGTCACCATCACTCTGCCGCATGACGGTGTCGCCAGTTTCGAAGGCGTGATGATGGTCGCGGGCGAAGTGCTGGCCGGCCTCGCCCTCGGCTTTGCAGTCCAGATCGGCTATGCCGCCGCCTTCGTCGCCGGGGAAACGATCGGCAACGCGATGGGCCTCAACTTCGCGGCAATGGTCGATCCGTCGTCTGGTCAGTCGACGCAGGTGCTCGGCACCTTCCTCTCTGTCCTCGCCACCTTCCTCCTGCTCGGTATGGACGGCCATCTGCTGCTCGCCAGCTTCGTTGTGCAAAGCTATCAGGCGATCCCGCCGGGCGGCGGGATATTGCCCAATGACACCGTTTGGCGGCTCGTTACTTTCGGCGGATCTCTGTTGGGCGCCGGCGTCACCGTGGCGCTACCCGTAGGTTTTGCTCTGGTGCTGGTGCAGATCATCATGGGCATGCTGGCGCGGGCGGCGCCCTCGCTCAACCTGTTCGCAGTCGGCATGCCGGTGGCGATGATGGCGGGCATCGTTCTCCTTGCCATCGCCGCGCCGATCATGGCGGAAGGCATCACCGCATCGCTCAAGGCGGGCCTGGAAGAGGCCCAGTCGATCGCGGAAGGGCGGTAAGCCATGGCGGACAGTCCAGGCGGCGGTGAAAAGACCGAAAAACCGACGCAGAAGAAATTGAATGATGCCGCCAAGAAGGGTGATATCCTCCAGTCGCGTGAGTTGGGTACGGCATTGGTGGTAATGGCCGGCATCGCCTGGCTGGCGATCACCGGTCCTTCGCTGATCGACGCGCTTTCGGACATGCTGGCCGACGCGCTGCGCTTCCGGCGGGAGGATATTGTCGACTTCTCGCCCGCTGCTCGCGGCGCGGCGCTGCTCGGTGCCATCGCCCTGCCAGCGGCCGGGGTGATGCTGGCGACTTTCATCGCCGCGATTGCTGCGCCGGCACTGCTCGGTTCGCTGGGCTTCCGCCCCGGCGCCTTTGCGCCCAAGGCGTCGAAGATGAACCCTGCGGCCGGCATCAAGAAGATTTTCGGAATGCAGGGGCTGATAGAGTTGCTGAAGTCGATCGCCAAGGTCGGGCTGCTTGGCAGCATCGGCGTCTGGCTGATCTGGGATCGGCTGGCTGAGATTACCGCACTCGGCAAGATGGGTGTGGCGCCGGCAATGGCGGATCTCGGCAACATCTTCATCCTTACCTGCCTGGTGATGGCTGGCGGGCTGTTCCTGATCGCGGGTATCGACGTGCCGGCGCAGATCATGCAGCGTGCCAAGCGGCTGGGCATGAGCAAGCAGGAAATCAAGGACGAGCATAAGGAGAGCGAAGGTTCGCCCGAATTGAAGGGGCAGATCCGTCGTCGCCAGTTCGAGGTGTTGAGCGGTTCTACCCGTCAGGCGGTAGCCGAAGCCAGCGTCATCATCACCAATCCCACCCACTTCGCTGTCGCCCTGCGCTACAAGCCCGGCGTCGATGCCGCGCCGGTCGTGGTCGCACGCGGTTGCGATGCGATCGCTGCGTCGATCCGCGAACTGGCGGACGACAATGGCGTTGCCGTTCTCCAATATCCGGATCTCGCCCGCGCGATCTACTTCACCTCGCGGGCAGGGCAGATCGTCAATGAAGGGCTGTTCATGGCGGTGGCGACTGTGCTGGCGTTCGTCTTTCGGGTCGAAAACAAGATGGCGACCGAAATGGACCGCCCCTTCATCACTGTCCCCGAAGATATGCGCTTTGACGCGAACGGGCAGAAGCAATAGGGCTATGGCCGATCGGCTGCGTATCCTGTGGGTCGGGGCGGGACTGCTGTTGCTGGTCTTTGTGCCGGCCTACTTGTTCACCCTGACGCCCGGCTACGGTATTCTACGCGACGGCACGTCGCTGGTGGTCGGGCGAGATTTCCTCAATATCTGGATGTATGGTCGGGCGGCGTGGGAAATCGGCCCAGAACGTTACTACGACATGGACACCTATCTCGCGGCTTTGGGGCCGATCGTAGGCGGCGGCTATCCGGGACAACTCTGGTCCTATCCGCCGGTTGCGATGCTGGTGGCAGCGCCCTTCGGCCTGATGCCTTATCTGCCGGCGCTGGTGCTGTGGACCTTGTGTGGAACTGTCTGCTTCGCTGTCTCATTGCGGCTGTGGTTGCGCGATTATCGCGTCGTCGCCCTGCTGCTGGCCTCACCCGCTGCGCTGCTCGGCATCATGTCTGGCCAGTTCGCCCTGTTCGCCGCCGCCATCATTCTGGCGGTGCTGCGCTGGCGTGAGGAACGACCCTGGCTGGCCGGCGCGTTGGTCGGCCTGCTGCTGGTGAAGCCGCAACTGGCTCTCCTCTTCCCCATCCTGTTCATCGCGACCGGCAGTTGGCGCGCTTTTGTCGCTGCCGGCCTGTCCAGTCTGGCGCTGGTCGCGCTGGTCGCCTTGCTCTGGGGCGTCGATATCTGGCAAATCTACGTCCAGACCGGCATCGCCAACCAGTCGCTGGTGCTGAGCGATCCCGATCATCTGGCCGGCCCATTCATGGCGACCCTGTTCATGAACCTCCGCGTCGTCGGTGTCGCCGTGCCGCTGGCGAGCGCTATGCAGATGGCGCTCGCCATCCTTGCCGCGGCGCTTGTCTGGCTGCATTTCCGTCATCGGCCTGCCGCGACGGACCTGTCGGCGAATCTGATTTTCCTTGCCTGCGCGGTGTCGGCCACGCCCTATATGCTGTCTTACGATACGCTGTCCTTTGCAGCGATGGCGGTGCTGGTGCTCGCTGGCGGACAAGGGCGGATCGCACCTCTATCGGTTTATTTTCTTCCTCTTCTTCAACTGGTTGCGGGGATGGTGGGTCTGCCGGGCCCTGGCCTGATTCCGATTGCCATTGCCCTGCATTCAGGCGCGTCGAAAAAAAATTGCGTCATCCACTAAAGTTTAACCGCAACCGGCCGTAATGGCTTTTGTGGGGATGCATTCTGGTGGTGCGTCATGAACGACTTTGTAACTAGGACCGAACTGCCGCCGGTGGACCGGTCGGTGTCGCGTGCGCCTTCGCCTGTCCAGACGATACAGTCTGTGGCAGCCAGTCGTTCTGCCCAGGCGCCAGCGCGAGAGGGCGTCGGTACGGAGCAGCCTGCTGCGCCGCAGGTCGATACCGCCACAATCGATGACGATCTGGCGAGCGTCGCCGAATATGCCAAGGTTCATGCCCGCATTGCCGACATTCTCGCCGATCTTCAGCCCGGCGTCGGCAGTGTGGACGATGCTGCCGGCGCGATTCAGGCGATGATCCCGCGTCCCATGGTGCTGGTCCCCCTGCCGCCTGCCAGCAAGGAGGCGGTCGAGCAAGCCGCCGTGCTGGCCAAGCGTATCGTCGAGCGGGCGTCCTATTCCCATGCCGCCCATGCCCAGATTTCGCGCGGCACTGTCGAGCAGGTGGCTTCCTCCACCAACTGACTTCCGTCGCATCTTCGGGTAGGCATGATCCGTTTGATGGGGATCGTGCCTTTTTCCGTTTTCCGGCGTGTCGGATCCGTCGAAATTCTCTCACGAAAATCTTTCCTAAAGGTCTGGTCGCTACTGCCGTTCTATCCCCCTGAAAGGAAAGCGCATGACCACGGTAGGCAGCAGCATTTTGACCGCGCTCAACGCAGGGTCGGGTATCGACACTTCGGCGTTGGTGTCCAGTCTGGTCAGCGCGACCCGCGAGCCCAAGCAGACCGCGATCACTAATCAGCAGACGCTGAACAGCTCGCGTATTTCCGCTTTGGCTTCCGCCATCAGCTCGCTGGATACATTCGCCGACGCACTGACCGAAGTGCTGTCCGGCGCGGCCTATACCGGCACTGCCGCTTCCAACGACGCCAGCATAGCGTCGGTCACGATGCTGAGCGGTGGCACACCCAGCGGCCTGCCGGCCCAGTTGACGGTCGAGCAGCTCGCGACCGCCCGCGTCTATTCCTCTGCCGCGTCCAGCGGTTCGACAGGCAGCACCGTTATCGGCACCGGCAGCTTCACCATCACCAATGCGGCCGGCGAAGCGACCACCATCACGCTGGATTCGACCAACAATACATTTGCTGGCCTGGCATCGGCGATCAATGCCGCCAATACCGGCGTCACCGCTCGCGTCGTCACGGACACGCAGGGCACCCGGCTGGTGTTTAAGGGCCAGACCGGCATAGCCAATGATTTCACGATCAGCGCGAATGCCGATGACAGCAGCAGCATCCTTGGGGGGATGAACTTTACCAGTTCGTCCACCGCGCAAAATGCCAAGGTCACGCTCGACGGCGTCGCGTATGAATATGCCAGCAACACCATTGATGATGCGATCCCCTATCTGCGGATCGACCTCAACAAGGCATCGCCCGGCGCCAGCGTGACCCTGTCGATGAGCCAGCCCACGGCCGGCCTTTCCGACCTGCTCAAAGAATTTGTCGACGCCTATAATACGTTGATGAAGGCGCTGAATACGGCAACGGCGACCGGTGCGGATTCTTCCAGTTCCGGTGTGCTGAACGGGGTCGCAGGCGTGCGTGATATGAAGCGCCAACTGTCCGCCATCACCTCGACCCAGCTGGCATCGACTGGCACCTACAAGACGCTGGCCGATATCGGTGTTTCGACCAACCGCGACGGCACGCTGAGCCTGGACACCGCCCGTCTGGCTGCCGCGATGGAAGCGGACCCGGAAGGCGTGACCAACATGGTCAATCCGAAAGTGTCGACCGCATCAAATCAGGGTCTGTCGGCACTGATGGATTCCGTCCGCGACAATATCCAACGGAGCGATGGCCCGCTCAAGACGGCCCAGAAGCGCTATGATGCGCTGGCCGAGGAGTTCGCCAAACAGCTTGAAGACCTGGACGAGAAGATGGCCAATTACAAGGAGCAGCTGACCAAGGTTTACGCAGCGATGGAGACGCGGCTGTCCGCGCTCAAGGCCACACAAAGCTACCTCGAACAGCAGATCGAGGTCTGGAATAACAGCAGCAATAATTAATCGGGGACGTAGCAGACGATGTTTTACAATCAGGGTTATGCAGGCGCCAGCGCAGCACGCCGTTACGCAGCGGTCCATTCGGGCAGCCGTACCGAAGGCGCGACGCCCCACGCATTGGTCAAGATCCTGTTCGACGAGTTGCTGCTCGCGCTTGAAGCGGCAGCGCTGGCCGAACGCAATGGCGATCGCATGAAGGTGTCGGACAAGCAGGCGCGCGCCATGTCGATCCTCTTCGCGCTTGAATCGAGCCTGGACTTCGACAAGGGCGGTGACATTTCGGTCGGCTTGGCCCAGATCTATCGCGAAGCCCGCCGCCTGCTGCTGGTCGGTGCCAAGGATCGTTCGGTCGAGCCGGTCGAGCAGGCGCGCGACATCATCGCGGAAATCGCTGAAGCCTGGAACCAGATTGGCCGCTAAGGCATAGCGCGAGCGCCCGTCCGGGCGGGGTTGCGCCCCCAACATGCCGCCTGTATAGGCTATGCTCGCGAAGGGCGGCCCGGCGGGGGCCGCCTTTTTGCGTTCTAATCAATGCGCACAGGACGCGCAGCATCACCCAGAAAGGGAAGGCCCATGTCGATTACGCCGCTCATGCCCGTTTACCCCCGGTGCGATGTTCGTCCGGTGCGAGGCGAGGGCTGCTATCTGATCGGGGAGCGCGGCGAACGCTATCTCGATTTCGCCAGCGGCATCGCGGTCAACCTGCTCGGCCATGGACATCCCCGGCTGGTACAGACCATCGCCGATCAGGCCGCGACGTTGATGCACATTTCCAACCTCTACGGATCGCCGCTGGGGGAACAGTTTGCGCAGAAGCTTGTCGATAACAGTTTCGCCGACACTGTGTTCTTCACCAATTCGGGTGCGGAAGCGGTGGAGTGCGCGATCAAGACCGCGCGCCGTTATCACTTCGCCAATGGGCAAGCTCATCGGCATAAGATCATCAGCTTCGACAACGCCTTCCATGGCCGGACGCTGGGCACCATTTCGGCGACCAGCCAGCCCAAGATGCGCGATGGCTTCGAACCGCTGCTGCCCGGCTTTCAGGTCGTGCCTTTCAATGATCTCGACGCGGCGCTGGCGGCGATCGACGACAACACCGCCGGCTTCCTGCTGGAACCGGTGCAGGGCGAAGGCGGCGTGACCCCCGCAACGCAGGACTTCCTCAAGGGGTTGCGCAAGGCGTGCGACGAGCATGGCCTGCTGCTGATTCTGGATGAAGTCCAGTGCGGCTATGCCCGGACCGGCACCTTCTTCGCCCATGAACAATATGGCATCACGCCCGACGTGATGGCCGTCGCCAAGGGCATCGGCGCGGGCTTCCCGCTCGGCGCCTGCCTTGCCACTGAAGAGGCGGCCAAGGGCATGGTGTTCGGCACTCACGGTTCCACCTATGGCGGCAATCCCCTTGCCATGGCAGTGGGCATCACCGTACTGGAAGAAGTACTGGCCGACGGTTTTCTGGATCAGGTGAGCGCGATGGGCGCACGCCTGCGTTCGGCGCTGGAGCAACTGATCCCCAATCATGACGACATGTTCGAGGATGTGCGCGGCATGGGCATGATGCTGGGTGTCAAGATGAAGGACGCTTATGATGCGCGCGCCTTTGTCGGCCATCTGCGCGACCATCATGGCCTGTTGGCGGTGTCGGCTGGCCAGAATGTGCTGCGCATCCTGCCGCCCCTCGTCATTGAGGAAAGCCACATCGCCGAGTGCATCGAGAAGATTTCCGCCGGCGCGCGGACCTTCGCCGAAGCCAAGGTGGCCTGATATTTAGTTTCCGTTCGCCCTGAGCGAAGTCGAAGGGCGTCGCGATCGAAGCGAGGTGCCTCCACTGCATTCAGGCGGTGGCTTCGACTTCGCTCAGGGCGAACGGGTTGGAGGCTGTTTCCAATGACCAAGCATTTCCTCAACCTCTCCGATGCGGGCGGCGACGCGATCGCCGCGATGATCGCCGATGCCATTGAGCGCAAGGCGGCGCGGGCGGACAAGCCCAAGGGCTGGGTGGACGCGGACGCACCGCTCGCCGGCCATACGCTGGCCATGATCTTCGAGAAGAACAGCACGCGCACCCGCGTCAGCTTCGACATGGCGATCCGCCAGTTGGGCGGCTCCTCGCTGATCCTGGAAGGCGCGACCAGCCAGATCGGCCGTGGCGAAACCATCGCCGACACAGCGCGCGTACTCAGCCGTATGTGCGATGTCATCATGATCCGTACCGACGACCATGCCAAGATCGAGGAAATGGCCGACTATGCCAGTGTCCCGGTGATCAATGGTCTGACCGATCTGTCGCATCCCTGCCAGATCGTCGCTGACCTGCTGACCGTGGTCGAGCATGGTCTGGCGCTGCCCGGCAGTCAGTGGGCATGGCTGGGCGATGGCAACAATGTCCTCCACTCGATCGTCGAGGCGGCGGGGTTGCTCAAGTTCGACGTGCGGATGGGTATTCCCGATGGCTATGATCCCGATCCATCCTTCGCCGACACGGCGCGTGCGGCGGGATCGACCGTTACTCTGACCCGCGATGCGGCGCAGGCGGTGGCGGGGGCCGACGTGGTCGTTACCGACACATGGATCTCCATGGGGCAGGCTCATGCTGAAGCCAAGCTGGCGGCGATGATGCCCTATCAGGTGACGCCCGAACTGATGGCAGGTGCCAAGGCCGATGCGAAATTTCTCCACTGTCTGCCCGCTCATCGTGGCGAGGAAGTTTTGGAAGCGGTGATCGACGGCCCGCAGTCGCTGATCTGGGATGAGGCAGAAAACCGCATCCATGCCCAGAAGTCGGTCCTGCTCTGGGCGCTTGGAAAGCTGTAAGCAGACCCTATATTCGGGCGAAATTTCCCGTTCGCCCTCGGAAATCGTCGGGGCCTGTCCTGCGCTGAATGGCGAAGGGCGGGCCTTAACGGCTTTCGGGGGCGAGGGGATCGGAAGGAAATATCGTGACCAGTCCCCATATCGATCAGGCTCTTGGTTTCACCATCCCTTCGCGCCATGCGCGCGGTCGCCTCGTGCGGCTGGGTCCGGTGCTGGATCAAGTGCTTGCTGCACATGCCTATCCGCCTGCGATCGAGCGGCTTCTTGCCTCCGCGCTGGTACTGGCGGCGCTGTTGGGTAGCACGCTGAAGCAGGCCAATGGCCAGTTGACGTTGCAGGCGCAGACCGAAAATGGTGTCGTCAGCCTGTTAGTCGCTGATTATAAGGACGGAGACCTGCGCGGCTACGTCAAGTTTGATGCCGACCGTCTGGCGGAGCAGGGCGCCGACCCGACCCTGTTCGGTCTGTTCGGCAAAGGCTATCTGGCGATCACCTTCGACCAAGCGGTGTCGGGCGAACGCTATCAGGGAATCGTTCCGTTGGAGGGGCAGTCGCTGGCGCAGGCGGCCGAACATTATTTCTTCCAGTCCGAGCAGATTCCCAGCATCATACAGATCGACACGCGGCACGATGCGGGGCAGGGTTGTATCGCCGCCGGCCTGTTGCTCCAGCACCTGCCGGAAGGCGAGGTCGGGCGCGAGCGTTTGCACGTACGCCATGATCATCCCGAATGGGAACATGTGCAGGCGCTGGCCCAGACGCTCAAGGCAGAGGAACTGACAGACGAGGCGTTGCCACTGGCCGACATTCTCTGGCGGCTCTTCCATGAGGAGGACGAGGTGCGCGTGTCGGAAGCGACGGCGCTCGCCAAGGGTTGCCGGTGCGACCTGACACATATTCGTGACGTGATCGGTCGGTTTGCGCCCAGCGAGCGGGCGGAAATGGCCGATGAGAAGGGCATTATCGGCGTTGACTGCGCCTTCTGCTCGCGCCTCTTCCCTCTGGCACTGGACAGCTTTGCTGCTCATTGAGGGCAATCGTTTCGCGAACGATATTCATAATTGGGGCATTTTTCGCCGTCTACGCTATGAAAATGCCGCATTTGGACGGCATGGCATTGGCGAGCGACTGTTGCTCTGAAAGGCGTTGACGCCGGTAATGGGATTGGGCGGGATCATGAAGAGGGCGGGACGACACGCGCTCGGCGTGTTTGCAATGGTAGTAGGGGCCGTATCGGCGGCCGGCGTCGGTGCGGCGAGCGCAGGCGCGCTTGCGCCCCATGCATTGCAGGGTCTGGAAACCGGTGAGTGGGAGTTGCGCGGCCGGGGCGAAGATGCGCAGACGCGGAAGCTCTGTGTCAGCGACCTGCGCCAACTGCTTCAGGTCCAGCATGGCCGCGCACTATGTCGCAGCTTCACCGTCAGCGACAGTGCCCATGCTGTTACGGTCACCTATGATTGCGCGGCGGCGGGCAATGGGCGCACCGACCTGCGCGTCGAAACCACCCGACTGGTACAGATCAGATCGCAGGGGGTGGCTGACGGGGCGCCTTTCGCTTTCGCTGCGGAGGGCCGAAGGGTCGGGGCTTGCTCATGACCTGCACTACCGACGGCCTCATGCTTGCGCTGCGACGCAACGAGGCGTAGCGCGGGGCCATGGTTGCCAATGAAGGAAAATTCGCCGTCGTCCTGCTCTCCGGTGGGCTCGACTCCATGGTCGCGGGTGGACTCGCGCGTGAGGCCGGTTATCGCATCTTTGCGCTGTCGATCGATTATAATCAGCGCCACCGCGTTGAACTGCGCGCCGCCGCGCGCATCGCCGAATCGCTCAACGCCATTCGCCATATTGTTTTGCCCTTGGACCTCACCGCTTTCGGCGGATCGGCGCTGACCGCCGATATCGCCGTGCCCAAGAGCGGGGTAGGGGAAGAAATTCCGGTCACCTATGTGCCCGCGCGCAACACCATCTTCCTGTCGCTCACGCTGGGTCTGGCCGAAGTGGCGGGTGCCAGCGATATCTTCATAGGGGTCAATGCGCTCGACTATTCGGGCTATCCCGATTGCCGGCCCGAGTTCATTGATGCCTTTCAGAAGATGGCGACGCTGGCGACGAAGGCTGGGGTGGAGGGGCATCCCATCTGCATCCAGACGCCGCTGCAATATATGAGCAAGGCGGACATCGCCCGTGAAGCGCACCGCCTGGGGCTTGACGCCGGCCTCAGTTGGTCCTGCTACGATCCCACGCCCGACAACAAGCATTGTGGCCTGTGCGACAGCTGCCGCCTGCGGTCTAGGGGCTATGAGGAAGCTGGCCTGCCTGACCCCACTATCTACGCAGAGCGGCCCTGAAAGGCGGACGGCGATGAGCTATGCGGTCAAGGAAATGTTCCTCACCCTGCAAGGCGAAGGGGTTCAGGCGGGGCGGCGCGCAGTGTTCCTGCGCTTTGCCGGCTGCAACCTGTGGAGCGGTCGCGAACAGGATAGGCGCGATGCGGTCTGCCGCTTCTGCGATACCGATTTCGTCGGTACGGACGGCCTTGGCGGCGGCAAGTTCGCTGACGCCGACGCGCTGGCGGACGCTGCACTGGCTTTCTGGGGCGAAGGTGTCGCAGGGCGCTATATCGTGCTGACTGGTGGGGAGCCGATGCTGCAGGTCGATGACGCGCTGGTCGATGCGCTCCATGCACGCGGCTTTACCATCGCAATCGAAAGCAATGGCACGATCGTCGCCCATCCCGGTATTGACTGGATTTGCGTCAGTCCCAAGGCGGGTAGCGACGTGGTGCAGCGGTCCGGTAACGAGTTGAAGTTGGTTTGGCCGCAGCCTGATGGCGGGCATGATCTGGCAGAGGTGGCGGCGATGGAAGGCTGGGCGTTCGACCATCACCTGCTCCAGCCGCTGGACGACGCGCATGCCGCCGACAATGCGCGCGCCGCGATCGCGCTGGTCATGGACCGGCCAAAATGGCGGCTGACGGTGCAGGCCCATAAATATCTGGGCCTGCGCTGATCTCGTCAGTCGGTCAGGGCTTGACGCCGGTCTTGTCGTTCCACGCCTTGTGGCAGACAGGCAGCAGCACGCCCTTCTTCCAGCATTTGGGATCGAAGGACGGCAAGGCCACGACATAGTCATAGCCCGGCGTACCATAATATTGCTCGCCCGCTGCGACGAGCGACTTCTTGATCGATCCCAGGCCGGCACGCCCCACTTCATTCAGCGCGCCGCGATCTGCGAAGATCGCCTGCCGGCCGACTTCGGCTGTGGCCTGGCAAAAGCCTTTTTGCGCCTGCACTGTCGAATAGCTGGAATAGATCCGGGTATTATACATGTCGGACGCAGACTGACCTGCCTTGCCCTTGCCCACGGTGCGCTGGAAATAACCCAGCAGGGCAGCCTGCGCCGTGTCCAGTTCAGCATCATGATGGGCGATCATGGCATTGTAGTTGCTGGTGGACAGCAAGGTCGGCTCAAATTGGCATTGCAGCGCCGCGACGTTGAGCGCGGCGCGCAGGTTCCAGGCAAGGCCGGCCTTGATTTCCGCCGGCGTGGCGCCGGGCAGGCCGAGCGCGGTCGCGGCTGCCTCGTCGGTTAGCGGTGGCGCATTCATATCGGGCGGGGACCAGAAAAATTGGGCCGATGCCGGCTGCGCGATCATCGGCGCGATCGCCAGAGTCAGGCCAGCGAGCGCGCGGCGCAACGGGAAACGCGAAGTCATGAATTATTGCCTCTCTGGAAGGGCGCCGGCACTGGCGCCCTCATTCTGTCCGGCCTCTTGTACCGATCCTGAACGATCGCGCCAGTCCTACTGGTCGGACAGGACTTCCGCTTCTTCTGCCGGGGCCTTTTCCGGGGCGGGCTTGGTCGGCGCACTGCTGTTGCCTGCGCTGTTGTTGTCGGGCAGGGCGACGGCGGTGCCTTCGCTCTGTACGCCGTCCAGATCGGTCATGGCGTCGGTCGCAGTGCCGTCCACCACTTCCATATCCTTCATCTGCACCTTGTTGCCGGCCTCTTCCTTGCCGCCGCATGCCGCCAGCGGCAGGGTCGCGGCGATCAGGGTCAGGGTAAAGAACGTCTTTGCGTCAAAACGCATCCGGGTCTCCTTAAACGATGGGTGCCCGGCAATTCCCCCGCCCGGCGAAAGCGGCAAACCTAACGGCCTGTGTCACATTCCTCAACCCCTGTACCGCAGCGTTTGAGGTGGCCGAGGAAGGCGGAGAAATGAGCCTTGAGCGCGGCATCCAGTGCGGCCATCGACGCATTGCCGCCAAGGGCCGCAATGCTGGTGACAGGATATTCGCTGATGCCGCACGGTACGATGCCCCCGAAATGGGACAGGTCGGGATCGACGTTGATTGAGAAGCCATGCAGCGTGATCCAGCGCCGCACGCGGATACCCAGCGCGCCGATCTTGGCTTCCCGTCCTTGCGGGTCGTCGGTCCAGATGCCGATCCGGCCTTCCGCGCGGCGAGCGGAAATACCAAGATCACCCAACGCGGCAATCATCCAGCCCTCCAGATGATGCACGAAATTGCGGACGTCCTTGCCCCGTTCCCGCAGGTCGATGTTGAGATAGCCGATCCGTTGGCCCGGTCCATGATAAGTATAGCGCCCGCCGCGCCCGGCATCATGGACCGGAAAGCGCGGGTCGAGCAGTTCGGCCGGATCGGCGCTGGTCCCGGCAGTATAGAGCGGGGGGTGCTCCAGCAACCAGACTCGTTCCTGCGATTCGCCTTCATAAATGGCGGCCGCCCGTGCCTCCATCTCCGCCAGTGCGCTGGGATAATCGACCAGACCGGGATCGATTCGCCATTCGACGGAGGCGGGGAAGGGCGGATGATCGGAAGAAACATCGGACATGGGGCGCTTCCTTGACTTGGGCGGACCGAGCGATCAAGTCTCGCGCCGCATTTTCAGCATGAGGCAGGCAGCATAGATATGGCGACAATGTCGATCGGCAAGGCGTGGGAGGAGGCGGTGGCCTTCGTCGCACGCGAAGCGACCTTGCTGTTCCCGGTGGCCTTGCTGTTCGTGGCGCTGCCCGGCCTCATCCTGCAGGAAATGATGCCGCCCGAATTGCAGGCCTGGTTTGCCCAGCCCAAGCCGGATGCGATTCCTTCCATGCCACCGGGCTTTGGGTTGGCGATGCTGCTGACCATCGTCATGATCTGGTTCGGCTCGCTCGCTTTGTTCGCGCTCGCGCTGCGTCCTGGCATCAGCGTGGGGGAAGCCTTGCGCCTCAGCTTCGCGCGCCTGCCCGTGCTGATCGGGACGGCGTTGGTCGTGGTCGGCGCTGTGGCCGGCCTCTTTCTGGCGGCGGCGCTGGTGGGCGTGGTCTTCTCGTTCGCTTCGAAGCAACTGGCCGCGGCCGCAGGCCTGCTGCTTGGCTTCGGCCTGGCCGGTCTCATCTTCTTCGCCAGCATCCGCCTGGTGCTGCTTAACCCGGTGGTGATCGACGGCCGTGTCGGCGTGATTGAATCGCTCCGCCGTGCCTGGACGCTGACCCGTGGCTATTTCTGGCGCCTGTTCGGCTTCCTCCTCATCGTCATGTTGCTGTCCACCATCGCCGGATCGGCGGCCCAGGCGATCATCGGCTCGCTGGTCGGCCTTGCGAGCGGTGCGGAAGGAGCCCGTTTCGCCGGCGGCCTTGCTGGTGCGGCTGTGTCCAGCGTGGCGCAGGTCTATATGCTGGTGATGCTGGCCCGCCTCTATCGTCAGGCGGCGGGTTGATCCAACAACGGCACATGCGGCGCGGCCTCGCGCGGTAATATGCCGGCCAGTCGCGGATCGGCGAAGGTTTCGATTTCCCGGCCATAGGGGGTGAATCCTGAGCGGATATAGAAGCCCAGCGCGGCCGGGCTGTCCAGTGTGCAGGTATGGACCCAGAAACGGTCCACGCCCTTGCGCCAGGCGAGCGACTTGGCCTGCGCCATCAGCCAGCGACCCAGGCCCTTGCCGTTCAGTTCCGGCACCAGCCCGAAGAAGCTCAGTTCACAATTGGGCAGCGATCGGAAATCCAGTTCCAACAGGCCGACTTCGGTGCCGCGCGGGTCAGTGACGGCATAGACCTCCACTGCGGGGGCGTGCAGGATTGCAGTCAGATCCGAATCGGCCATCACCAGGCGCGAAAACCACAGCCATGGCGCGCCCACGCGGCGGAACAGTGTGCGATAGGCGCCAGGGTCGGGCTGCTTCCATGGCGCCAGCCGCAGTGGCGCTGGCGGCACAGGTGCCGGTTTCGGTCGCTCCAGCATTTCCAGATGGGTGACGATCGTTGCCACCATGCCGGGTTCGATCGAAATGAACGGCATCAGTTCCAGCTCGCCATCGGCGGCAGGCTCATCAGGATCGCGTCTATGTTGCCGCCAGTCTTGAGGCCGAACAGCGTGCCGCGATCATGCACCAGATTGAATTCGGCATAACGGCCGCGCCATTCGAGCATGGTGCGGCGGTCCGCATCGCTCCATGGCTCGCCCATGCGGCGCCGTACGATTGGCGGGAAAGCGTCGAGGAAGGCATTGCCGACTGCACGAGTGAAGGCGAAGTTTGCGTCGAACGCGGCATCGTCTGCGCATTCCAGATGGTCGTAGAAGATGCCGCCGACACCACGATGCACATTGCGATGGGGAATGAAGAAATATTCATCGGCCCATGCTTTGAACCGGGAATAATAGCTCGCGTCGTGTGCCTCGCAGGCGCCCTTCAGCACATCATGGAAATGGGCCGTGTCCTCCTCGCGTGGCAGCGGCGGATTGAGGTCGGCGCCGCCGCCGAACCAGCTTTTCGTTGTCACCAGATAGCGGGTGTTCATGTGCACGGCGGGCACATGCGGATTGGCCATATGCGCGACCAGGCTGATGCCGGTGGCGAAGAATGCGGGATTGTCAGCTGCGCCGTTTATGGTCTGGGCGAAGGCGGGGGCGAACTCGCCTCCGACCGTCGACACATTGACGCCGACCTTTTCGAAGACCTTGCCCTTCATCACGCCCCGCACGCCGCCTCCGCCTTCACCGGGCGCCTGCCCTTCGGCTTCGCGGTCCCAGGCCGTGAAATCGAAGCAGGCATCGCTGCCTGCTTCCCGCTCGATCGCCTCAAACTCGGCGCAGATCCGGTCGCGGAGCGATTCGAACCAGCCACGCGCCGCTTGCTGCCGAGCATTCAGGGCAAAAGGCACGGTGGGAATCGGGTTACTGGCGGTCATTCGGGAAACTTTCCGGTCTGGCGAAGGGCTTCGGCGACGGCGATGCCGGTGGAAACGGCGATGTTCAAGGATCGAAAGCCCGGCGCCATCGGGATGCGGATACGGATATCGGCCAGATCGCGCACATCGGTTGGTACGCCGGCACTTTCCGAACCCATTAACAACACATCGTCGGAGTGGAATTGCACCTCCGGCAATTTCTGTGAAGCATGGGCGCTCATCAGCAGCAGGCGGCGGCCCTGTGTCCTCCGGTCAGCGTCGAAGGCCGCGAAATTGGCATGGCGTGTGACGTCCGCGGATTCGCCATAATCCATTGCCGCGCGCCTCAGACGGGCGTCGGAAAAGGCGAAGCCGGTAGGCATGATGATGTCGACGGGCACCTGAAAACAGGCGGCCAGACGCAATATGGCGCCGACATTGCCCGCAATCTCGGGTTGGTAAAGGGCGATACGCATGGCCTGCGCCATAGTCGATCAAGAGCATTTGCAACAGACTAGGTGATATTGCGACTGGCAAAGCGGACGCAGTACGGTTATCACGCCCGTCGAACCACGCCGGGGGGAGGCGGGTCGACCCTTGGTCGAGTGCCCAAAACCCTTGATAATCAGCGCCGGTAACGGCATTCCGGTGTGACAGGGAAGTCTTGCAAGGGTAGAGGTGCATGGCGAGCGTTGAACAGATAGACGGTACGGGTCCATCCGGCGAAGATGGCGTACGCCGCCGGGATTTCATCAACATCGCTGCGGTCAGCTTTGCTGGCGTAGGCGCAGTCGCCGTGGTCCTCCCACTGATCGACCAGATGAACCCCAGCGCGGACGTGCTGGCGCTTGCATCGACCGAAGTCGATCTCTCTGCGATCCAGCCGGGTCAGGCCATCAAGACCACATTCCGCAGTCAGCCCTTGTTCGTGCGCCAGTTGACGCCCAAGGAAATTGCCGAGGCGGATAAGGTCGACCCGTCCTCCCTGCGCGATCCGCAGACGCTGGAAGAACGCACCGTTGACGGCAAGAAGCAGTGGCTGGTGACGATGGGCGTCTGCACCCATCTGGGCTGTGTGCCGCTCGGCGCCGGTGAAGGCGAGAATCGCGGTGAGTTTGGTGGCTATTTTTGCCCCTGCCACGGCTCGTCCTACGACACTGCCGCCCGCATCCGTAAGGGCCCCGCGCCCAAGAATCTGGAAGTGCCGAAGTACAGCTTCACTTCCGATACCGCCATTCTCGTGGGTTGAGGGGGACCGACATGAGCTTTCCTTGGGCTGAGCAATATACCCCCAAGCATCCCGTGATGCAGTGGGTCGATGAGAAGCTGCCTTTGCCGCGCCTCGTCTACAATGCGGTCGGCGCCGGCTATCCGGTCCCGCGCAATCTCAATTATTTCTGGAACTTCGGTGTGCTCGCCGGTCTTGCGCTGGTCATCCAGATCGTCACCGGCGTCATCATGGCGATGCACTATGGCGCCAATGACCTGGTCGCCTTCGGCACGGTCGAGCAAACGATGCGCGACGTGAATGCGGGCTGGCTGATGCGCTACGCTCATGCCAACGGCGCCAGCTTCTTCTTCATCGTGGTCTATCTCCACATCTTCCGCGGCCTTTATTTCGGCTCCTACAAGGCGCCCCGAGAAATGGTGTGGCTGCTCGGCCTCGTCATCTTCCTCCTCATGATGGCGACCGCCTTCATGGGCTATGTGCTGCCATGGGGACAGATGAGCTATTGGGGCGCGAAGGTCATCACCGGCCTGTTCGGCGCGATCCCGGTCGTCGGCGAACCGATCCAGACCTGGCTGCTGGGCGGTTTCGCTCCCGGTAACGCCTCGCTGAACCGCTTTTTCTCACTCCACTTCCTGCTGCCCTTCGTGATTGCGGGCGTCATCATCCTGCATATCTGGGCACTCCATATTCCGGGGTCGTCCAACCCGACTGGCGTGGAAGTAAAGGGGCCGCAGGACACTGTGCCCTTCCATCCTTATTACACGGCCAAGGACGGCTTCGGCGCGGGCGTCTTCCTGATCGCCTTCTCCATCCTGCTGTTCTTCGCGCCCAACTTCCTTGGGCACCCGGACAACTATATCGAGGCGAATCCCCTTTCGACGCCTGCGCATATCGTGCCTGAATGGTACTTCTGGCCCTTCTATGCGATCCTGCGGGCTTTCACGGTGGACTTCTTCTTCATCCCCGCAAAGCTGCTGGGCGTGCTGGCGATGTTCGCGTCGATCCTGTTGCTCTTCTTCCTCCCCTGGCTGGACACATCGCCGGTGCGTTCGGGGCGTTATCGCCCGATGTTCCGGAAATTCTGGTGGATCCTCCTCGCGGATGTGGCGGTGCTGGGCTATTGCGGCGTCGCTCCGGCCGCTGAACCTTTCGTGATGATCTCGCAGATCGCGGCGGCTTATTATTTCGCCCACTTCCTGATCATTCTTCCGCTGATCTCGCGCTTTGAAAAGCCGCTGCCGCTGCCCGGCTCGATCACCGAGGCCGTGCTGGCGAAATATGGCAAGACCGATGGCGAATCCGCCGCGGTTCCGGCCGAATAAGGGGGTAGACAGATATGGTTCGCATTGGCGCATTTCTCGTCGGCCTCTTCTTCGCCGGCTGGCTGTTCATCTCCTTCCTCGTAGGCGCCTATTCCTACGTGACGGAGCCACCTGCCAATACGGTGGAACATGAGTTCTATTTGGCCCCTAAGCATGTATCCTTCTCGTTCGACGGCCCTTTCGGGAAATATGACAAGCAACAGCTTCAGCGTGGCTTCCAAGTATTCAAGGAAGTCTGCTCTGCTTGCCACAGTCTGAAGTTCGTCGCTTTTCGCGATCTTGAGGCGCTCGGCTATAATGAAGCGGAAGTGAAGGCGATTGCCAAGCAGTGGGCGATCAAGACCCCGTCGGTCGATCCTGCCACTGGCGAGCCTTCGACTCGCGAGCCGATCCCGGCCGATCATTTCCCCAAGCCTTTTGCGAACAATGTCGCAGCGGCGGCGGCAAACAACAATGCGATCCCGCCGGATCTGTCGCTGATGACCAAGGCTCGCAAACATGGCAGTGCCTATGTCTATTCGCTGCTGACGGGCTTCACGGATCAGCCGGCCGAACTGCTCAAGGCGTTTCCGGACGCCAAGACGCCGGAAGGGTTGCATTTCAATCCTTATTTCCCGAATCTCAATCTTGCCATGGCGCCGCCGCTGACGGCTGAAGGCCAGGTGACCTATGGCGACGGCACCAAAGCGACGGTTGACCAGATGGCGCAGGACGTGTCGGCCTTCCTGACCTGGACCGCCGAACCCAAGCTGGAAAACCGCCATCGTGCGGGTCTGGCGACGATCATCTTTCTGCTGATCGCTACGGGTCTGGCCTATATGTCCTATCAGAATATCTGGGCGGACAAGAAAAAGGCGGCGGCCTGAACTCTGGCAGGCTGCTGAGACAAAATGCCATATTTCATAGAGAAAGGGCGCGGTTCCTTGAGGGAGCTGCGCCCTTTCTCTATGGAGGCCCCATGAGCATCGACAGCCTGACGGCCCTGATCCGCACCATTCCCGATTTCCCAAAGCCGGGTATCATGTTCCGCGACGTGACCACGCTGCTGGCCGACGGTCCCGGCTTTGCCGAACTGGTGGACCGGCTGGTCACGGTTGCCCGGCCGCTGGACGCCGACCTGATCGTCGGGATCGAGGCGCGGGGCTTCATCCTCGGCGCGGCGCTGGCCCATGCATTGGGCAAGGGCTTCGTTCCGGTGCGCAAGAAGGGAAAGCTGCCTGGCAAGGTCGTGGGCATCGACTATGTGCTGGAATATGGCACCGACCGTCTGGAACTGCATGAGGGGCAGGTCCCGCAGGGTTCGCGCGTCATTCTGGTCGACGATCTGATCGCGACCGGCGGCACGGCGCTGGCCGCCGGCCAACTGTTGCGCGAACAGGGGGCAAGTGTGCTCATGGCGCTGTTTGCGGTCGACCTGCCCGACCTTGGTGGCAAGGCTGCGCTGGAGGCTGATGGCATCGCATCACAGGCCCTGATCGTTTTCGAGGGCGAATAGGCCGATAGGGCCAGTAAAGCAGATGTTTCAACTATGGAGAGTCCTGGAGGGAGCGACGCTCGCGCTGGCCCTGCTCGCCACGGGTTGCGCAACCCCGCTACCGCGCGCCGTCATGAGTTGCGCGGAAGCGAATCCGCCGCTTCTCGCGGCACCGGACCGGGAAAGGGTGACGACCAGCCTGACGGTCCTTACATATAATATCGAAGGCTTGGGTTGGCCTGCGCGTTCGGGGCGCGTACCTTCCTTGCATGCCATTGGTGAACGGCTGGCAGCCTTGCGCAAGGAGGGCCGCGCGCCCGACATCATCCTGTTCCAGGAAATGTTCAGCGGCGCTGCCAAACGGGCGGTGGCGGCCACCGGCTATCCCGCCATCGTCACCGGCCCGCGCCGCAC
>JAGVJS010000253.1 GCA_020051025.1 Sphingobium sp.
GGCACGACCGCGGCGGGCCTGTCCGCACTGGTGACCGATCCGGCCCAGCTGGCGCTCAAATCTTCCGATGGCACGCTGAACGGCAACCTGCTGACGGTCAGCACGGCCCTGCGCGGCAATGGCAGCGTCGAGCAGAACTGGACATCGATGATCGCGCAGCAGGCAACCCTGCTGTCGTCTACCAAAGCGGAATATGACACCGCGACCAGCCGCAACGATCAGTCGGTCGCCGCGCGCGAGGCGGTGAGCGGCGTCGATCTGGACCTGGAAGCCGCCGACCTGCTGCGCATCCAGCAGGCCTATTCGGCGTCCGCCAAGATCTTGCAGGTGGCCAAGGAAACCCTTGATACCATCATGAACATCATGTGACGCGGAAGGACTGAAACATGGTAGGCATCACCAACAAGATCATGCTCGCCGAAGTCCGCCGGCAGCAGAAACTGTCGCAGGAGCTGGTCGATGGCCAGACCGCGATCTCCACCGGCGTCACGCTCAACAAGCCGTCCGACGACTCGCTCGCCTGGGTGCAGGTGTCCGAGGTAGGCCGCGCACAGGCACAACAGGCCGCCTGGCAAACCAATGTCAGCTATGGCACGGCGCGAGCGGGCAATGCGGAAGCCAATCTGAAGGAAATCGACAATCTGCTGACGCGCGCGCAGGAACTGGTGACGTCGGCGCGCAACGGATCGCTGAACGAAACCAACCGGTCCGCGATCGTCGCGGAAATGTCGACCATTCGCACGACCATCAGCGAATTGCTGAATCAGAAGGATTATCAGGGCGTCTCCGTCTTCGATGACGAGCAGAGCGTCCTGGTGCCGGTCAGTCGTGGCCTGAACCTGGCCGTCGTGGGCACAAGGCAGGACGTATCGACAGTCGATGTCGATGGCACATCCATGTCGATCGACGATATCCTGGCCCAGGGCATCGCCGCCGTAGAAGCCGGCGACGACGCGGCCATGGCGTCTTCGGTCAGCGCGGTCCAGACCGCGCAAGGCCATATCACCGTCGAGCAGGCCAAGCAGGGCGTGCGCGGAGACCGGCTGGAAGTGGTGGGCACACGCCTGACCGACACAGGCCTAGACCTGACCGAAAAGCGGTCCAACCTGCAATCGACCAAGCTGGAAGAGGTTATCGCCAAAGTGAAGGCCGGCCTGTTGCAGCTGGAAGCGGCGCAGACGACCTTTGCCCGCATCAACCAGCAGACGCTGTTCGACCTGATCAAATGATCCGCTCCGAAAAAGCGCGATGGTCCTAAACCGGACGCTAACCAGTCCGTATTAACCTTAAGAACGGCGTCGCCAAAGATGCCATGGGACTACCGCCTGCGGGGCGTTTCAATCGGGGATAATCATGTTCGCAGCCATCGGCCTCGTCATTCTGCTCGTCATGGTGTTCGGCGGCTTCGCCTTCACCGGCGGCGACCTTGGTCCGGTGCTGCATGCCCTGCCCCATGAAATGCTGATCATCGGCGGCGCGGCCGTCGGCGCGCTCGTCATCGGCAATAGCGGCGCGGACTTAAAGGCGCTGGGCGGCGGTTTGGGCAAGGTGTTCAAGGGCGCCAAATATAAGAAGCAGGACTTTCTGGACTGCATCTTCCTGGTGTCGAAGCTGATGAAGACGCTGCGCGTGGAAGGGCCGGTTGCCCTGGAACCGCATATCGAAGATCCGTCCAGCTCCACCATCTTCACCGAATATCCCAAGCTGATGAAGGACAAGGCGCTGGTCCACCTGATCAGCGACACGTTGCGTCTGGTCGTCATTTCGTCCGGCACGCTTGACCCGCACGCGGTCGAGGATGTCATGGACAATGCGCTCAAGACCCATCACCATGAAGCGATCAAGCCGGCCGACAATCTGCAAGGGCTGGCCGACGCCCTGCCCGCTCTGGGTATCGTCGCGGCGGTTCTGGGCGTTGTGAAGACCATGGGCTCGATCGACCAGCCGCCCGCCATATTGGGCGCGATGATCGGGTCGGCGCTGGTCGGCACGTTCCTCGGCATTCTGCTCGCCTATGGCATGGTCAATCCCTTCGCCAATCGTTGCCGCGCGGTGATCGAGGCGGACGGCGCCATTTACCATGTCGTTAAGCAGATCATCATCGCATCGCTGCACGGCCATCCGCAGCCGCTGGTCATCGAAGCCGCCCGTTCGGGCCTGACCCATGCCAACCAGCCCGGCTTTGCCGAAGTGTTCGACGGCATGCGGGGCAAATAAGCCATGGCCGAAAAGAAGCGCGGCGCGAACGAGCCGGAACCCCGGCCGATCATCGTCAAGAAAATCATCGTCGAAGGGCATGGCGGCCATCATGGCGGCGCCTGGAAGGTGGCCTATGCCGACTTCGTGACGGCGATGATGGCGTTTTTTCTGCTGATGTGGCTGCTGGGCGCGACCACGGAAAAGCAGCGCAAGGCGCTGGCCGACTATTTCACGCCCACGCTGGTCGAACTGAAGATGGCGTCGGCCGGGTCGACCGGCCTGATGGGCGGCGACAGCATGACCGGCAAGGAAAATTACCCGACCACGGGCGGCATCGGCAACCTGTCCATCACCATCCCGCGCGACGCCACCGGCACCAAGGATCAGGGCGGCAAGGCGACGCGCGCGCAGGACCGGCAAAAGTTCGAGTCGATCAAGAAGAGCCTGGAAGAGCGCATGACGCGCAAGGGGCTGGGCAAGCTGCGCAAAAATGTGCGCTTTACCGAGACGCGCGAAGGGCTGCGCATCGACCTGATCGACGAGGCCGATTTTGCCATGTTCAAGTCGGGCACCGAACAGCTGGTGCCGCAGGCCCGCGCACTGATCGCCGAAGTGTCGCAGGTGCTCAAGACCATGCCCAACCCGCTGATCGTGCGCGGCCATACCGATGGCCTGCCCTATGCGTCGGGCCGGAGCATGAACAACTGGATGCTGTCGTCCGCGCGCGCCGAATCGACGCGTCAGGCGCTTAGCCAGTCGGGTATCGGCAACGACCGCTTCGCCCGGATCGAAGGCGTGGCCGATCGCGAGCCGTTCATCAAGGATGATGCCTATGATCCGCGCAACCGGCGCATGTCGATCATCCTGGGCTGGACCCGTGGCAGCAGCAAGGATGGCGACGAGGATCAGGATGCCGAAACCCAGGCGGCGATCAAGGAACGCGACGATCCACAGCGTGTCGCCAGGGAACAGGCGCAGAAGCTGGACATGGGCGGCACCGGCCTGCCGACAGGCGCGGCACTGATCAACCCGACCGCACCGGGGACGTCGAGCAAGCCGGGCAAGCATTGATCCCAAGGGCGGCGATGTTGGACATAGCCGCCCTTAACTTCGCACATTTCCCGCTGAATGCGCAATTTCCGATCGTGAGACGGAAATTATGTGTCGAAGGGTGCGTCGAGCATAGCTTGGAGCGGGTGGATAGGAAAGCGGGCACTCCATTTTCATCGTCATCCCAGCGAAGGCTGGGATCGCTCTTTTCTTTCAAGCGCATCGCTAGAAGAAGTGAGATGCCAGCCTTCGCTGGCATGACGGGAGTTGATCGTGAGCCGCCCTTCAGGCCGGCAGAACCAGACTGGCCTCCAGCCCACCCTGCGGCCGATTCGCCAGGCGTAGTTCGCCCTGATGCTCCGCCATGATCGCGCGGACGAGGGCAAGACCGAGGCCGGCGCCGCCGGTCTCGCGGTTGCGGGAGCCTTCCAGACGAGTGAAGGGTTCGAGCATTTCCTCCATCCTGTCCTCCGCAATCCCCGGACCTTCATCGGCGACGGCGATGCGGATCGCGCCGTCCTCGTGCAGCACCGTCACATGGGCGCGGTCGCCATAGACGATGGCGTTTTCGATGAGGTTGCGCAGCGCGCGGCGGATCTGCTGCGGGCGCGCGAAGGCGACGGCGCGATCGCTGTCGGCCAGATCGACGGGCGATCCCAGTTCGATGAAATCCTCCACCACGGCGTCGGCCAGCGCGGCCAGATCGACCTTCTGCGCGGCTTCCGTGCTGCGACCGGCGCGGGCGAGCGAGAGAATATCCTCCAGCATGCGGTTCATTTCGTCGATCGTCTCGGACATGCGGGCGCGCTCTCCTTCATCCTCGACCGATTCGGTGCGGACACGCAGCGAGGCGAGCGGGGTGCGCAGGTCATGGCCGATCGCGCCCAGCATCCGGTCCTTTTCATCCAGCATTGCAATGATGCGCGCGCGCATGGCGTTGAAGGCCATGGTGAGGTCCCGCACGTCGCCGGGGCCGCGCTCATCCACCGGATCGGCGGCACCGGTGCGGGCGAATTGCTGGGCCGAGCCGGTCAGTTGCTTGAGTGGTCGGGCAAGACGGCTGCCGACCCAGAGCAGGGGCAGCAGGACGATGCCGTAGAGGATCAAGGTCTGGCCGATGAGCCAGCCGCCGAACCGCGCGGGGCGGTTGCCGATGCGTGCCTCCGTCGTCACCCATTTACCGGGTTCATATTCGACCGCCAGGCTGAGGCGGCCGACGCGCCGGTCGCGCATGGCTTCACCGGTGGCGCGGCTGCGAATCTGTTCCCAGCGGCGAACCGGCGCGATGCGGCTGTCCTCCGCCGCAGCGACCGAATGGACGGTCAGGCCGATATCGTCAAACATCGCCTGCGCCCGCGCCTGCACATCCGGGCGCGGCTTGCCGTCCAGCACGGGGCGGATGGTGGAAAATTCTATATTGCGCCGTTCCCGATCACCATCGCCACGCCGGTCGGGCCGGCGGTCCGCACGCGCGTCCAGCGCGTTGATGACGCGATAGACGACCGGCGCGGTCTGGCTGGTCAGGTCGACCCGGTTGCGTTCGCGCAGCAGCAGGCCGAAATTGATCGCCTGCGCCACGAACAGCGCGATCGCGACCAGGATGATGATCTGACCGACCAGGCTTTGCGGCCAGAGGCGAAAACGCTTCACAGTTTGCGAACTTCAGCCGACAGGGTGTAGCCCCCGCCCCATACCGTCTTGATCAACGTGGGATTCTTGGGGTCCGGCTCGATCTTCTTGCGCAGGCGGCTGATCTGATTGTCGATCGCCCGGTCGAAGGCATTGGCTTCCCGGCCCTGGGTGATATCGAGCAGCTGGTCGCGGCTGAGCACGCTGTTGGGACGGGTGGCGAAGGCCAGCATCAGATTATATTCGGCGGTGGACAGCGGCAGCGAGACGCCCTCACTATCCACCAGCGTGCGTTCCTGCGTCTTGAGCAGCCAGCCGGCGAAGCTGTAATTGGCGCCGTCGGGCGCGGTGACGCGCTGGCCACCGGTGGCGACGCGGCGGAAGATCACCTTGATCCGGGCGACCAGTTCGCGCGGGGAAAAGGGTTTGAGCACATAATCGTCGGCGCCCATTTCCAGACCGACGATCCGGTCCGTCTCCTCCGTGCGGGCAGTGAGCAGGATGACCGGGATCTCGCTCGTCTCGCGGATGTGGCGGCACAGCGACAGGCCATCCTCCCCCGGCATCATGATGTCGAGGATGACAAGGTCGATCGCATTGGCGTTGAGCCGCACACGCGCTTCGGACGCGCTTTCCACGGCGGTGACGCGAAAACCGTTGCGGATAAGATATTGCGCCAGCGGTTCGCGGATCGAACGCTCGTCATCGACGAGCAGGAGATGGGGTCGTTCGCTCATCTTGCCTGTCTGTCATGGCTGGAGAAAGGTTGGAAGGGCGAAGGTAAGGGGAAAGCTTCGCCCTTCCAGGCATCGGCATGGCGTCAGGGGAGGAACGCTGTGCCGTTATGCTGTGCGTCAGTCGGCCGGCGGGGGCGGCGGGGCGTCATGGCCCGGTCCACGGTGGCCCATGGGACCGCGCATCTGGGGACGGGCCGCCTTCAGTTCGTCGGCAGTGACGAAGCCGTCCTTGTTGGTATCTGCCTTGTCGAACATGGCGAGCGGGCCGGCCATATATTCCGCCCTGGTGACGGCGCCGTCCTTGTTCGCGTCGCCGAAACCGGGACCACCGCGCATCATGCCGCCACGGCCGGGGCCGCGATGACCGCCCTTGCGCCA
>JAGVJS010000274.1 GCA_020051025.1 Sphingobium sp.
GAAAGCCGGACGGTGGACTGATGCAAGACGCCTCCGCCCCCATCAAACCGCCGTCGCCTGCCTGGGTGACGGGCGCGGCGCGGACGCAGCTGCAACTGTCGCTGATGGTCAATTTCTTTCTGCTGATGGCACTTTACAGTGGTGTGCTGGGCGTATTGCTGCCCAACCAGATCGCCGAAATGTCACCCGGCGCGAAGGAGAATAACCTCGCGCTGCTCTTTGCCATCACCTCCATCTTCTCGACGCTGACAACGCCGATCGCAGGCGCGCTGTCGGACCGCACCCGCAGCCGCTGGGGCCGCCGCACGCCCTGGATCGCGATCGCTTCGCTGATCGGGTCGCTCTGCCTGTTCGGCGTGTCATGGATGACCAGTTTCTGGTCGTTGATGATCCTGTGGGTGATGGCAGCCATCGCCTATAACAGCATGCAGCCAGCGATGACGACGCTGATCGCGGATCGCTTCGCACCGGAAACGCGGGGCGGCATATCGGGTATCGTCGGCGCGGGCATGACCGCTGGGCTTACGGCCGGCACGGTGGTCGCCGGCTATCTCGCCGGGGAGCGGGTGCTGGCCTATGGCCTGTTCGCCGGCGCCATCGCCATGTCCTGCATCGCCTTCGTCGCAGTGAACCGCGAGCCGCCGAGCGACGCCCTGCCCCGTCGTCCGATGCAATGGGGCCATTTCCTCAAGAGCTTCTGGATCAGCCCGCGCGACCATCCCGATTTCGCCTGGGCCTTCGCCAGTCGCTTCACCATCTATATGGGCTATCAGGCGGTCGCTGCCTATCTTCTCTATATATTGCGCGACTATATCGGCCTGACCGACGGTGCTTCAAACATCGCCATCGCCAACATGGCGCTGCTCACTCTCGTCTGTCTCATCATATCTTCGCTGCTGTCGGGCTGGCTGTCGGACCGTTGGCAACGCCGCAAACCTTTCGTCATTATGGGCAGCCTGATCATGGGTGCGGCGATGAGCGCGCCGCTGATCGCGCCTTCCATGGTCGGCATGTGGGTCTATGCCGGGGTGATCGGCATCGGATATGGCATGTTCATGTCGATCGACATGGCGCTGATGACGCAGGTATTGCCGAAAAGCGCATTGGGGGATGAGGGCAAGGATCTCGGCGTACTGACCACCGCGGTCAACATTCCCCAGATTATCAGCCCGGTCATGGCAGCCATCCTGCTCGGCCTGTTCGACAATGACTATCGCGCCATCTTCATTTCAGCGCTGATCTTCGTATTCGGTTCCGCCCTCTGCGTGCTGCCCATCAAGTCCGTCCGATAATTCATATTATGTATTACGTCATTTGACATGTGCCAGCGTTGGCGGCATAAGTATGATAATAATATTAGGGAGAGTGGAACATGAGGAAGGTGGGTAAGGTCCGTCTTGCGTCCATGGCGGCGGCGTCCAGCCTGGCATTGACGATCGGTGGCACGGCCATCGCGCAGCAAGCCGCCGATACAACGACCGAAGACATTATCGTCACCGGCATCCGCGCCAGCCAGAAAGCGTCGATCGACATCAAGCGGGACGCGATCGGCGTGGTCGATTCGATCGTGGCGGAGGATCTGGGCAAGCTGCCCGACCAGAATGTCGCGGAATCCCTCCAGCGCGTCGCCGGCGTCACGATCGAGCGCAACCGGGGTGAAGGCCGTTACATCACCGTCCGCGGCTTCGGCCCCAAATTCAACGCCGTGACGGTCAATGGCCGCACGCTCGCCACCGACAATAATGGCCGCGAATTTTCCTTCGACGTGCTGCCGTCCGAAATCATCGCCGGCGCCGATGTGTTCAAATCGCCCCAGGCCAATCTCAACGGCGCATCGATCGGCGCGACCGTCGATGTCCACACGCTGCGCCCGATCGACCAGAAGGAGCAGTTCGCCTTCAGCGCATCGGCCGGCCAGATGTGGGCGGAAATCGCCGACAAGTTCAATCCCGAAGTCTCCGGCGTCGCGTCCTGGCGCAACGCCGATCGCACCATCGGCCTGTCGCTATCGGGCGTCTATACCAGGCGCAACACCCGCAATGATGAATTCACCATCGGCGCGGGCCATGTGAAACGCTCCAGCACCGACTCCTACTATCGCGCCAATGGTGTGAATGGCGGGCGTATCGGCCCGAATGTCGCGCCCTTCTCCAACATCTCCATGCCGTCCAACCTGTCACCCTTCTTCTTCGAGCGCGGGCTGGAACGCTATGGCTTCTCGGGATCGTTGCAGGTTCGCCCGACTGACACGCTGACGGTCACGCTGGACGGCCTTTATTCCAAGGCCAAGTTCACCGAGCAGCAGACCGGCCTTGCCTATGACTTTTCCGGCGGCACGCTGGTAGAGCAGGTCGTCGATGGGGGCGAGGCGGTCTATCAGCGCTATCAGGGCGGCTTCGTCGACCAGATCCTGCAATATGACCAGCGCAACGTCATGACCAACCAGTTCGGCGTCAATGTCGAATGGAAGCCGGTCGACACGTTCAAGCTGAGGCTGGACGCCTCCCGGTCGAAGGCGGAGCGGCGCGGGAAGGAGAATAATCTCTTCACCACCATCCGCCGCAAGAATATCGACCTGTGGTTCGACCGGCGCGGTGACAGTCCGATCTACGACTATGGCTTCACCAGCCCCAATTATCCCAACGCCGCGACCAACCCGCAGGGCATCACCGCCCATTATTACATCTGGGGCGGCGGCACCGATGTCGATGACAAGATCGGCGAATATCGCGCCGACGCCGAATGGAACGCAACGTCGAACCTGACCTTCTTCACCGGCGGCATGATCGCCAACCGCAAGAAGACGCTGACCGCCGACGAAATGCCCTTTGGCGAACAATGCGCCTATTGCGGATCGGACCGTGTGTTGCCTGCTTCACTGTTCAGCCCGACCAATCGCAACTTCTTCCAGGGCAGCGGCCCCGACAATATCATCCGCGACTGGGTGATCTACAATCCACAGCAACTGGTCAGCGTGATCGACCAATATGCGACACAGGATGGCAAGGCGTTCAATCCGGCCGTCTTCTCGCCCTCGGCCTCTTCGGTCATCGATGAAAAGGTGAAGATCGCCTATGTCATGGCCAATTTCGAAACCATGCTGGGATCGATGCCGCTGACCATCAATGCCGGCCTGCGCTATGAAAACACCGACTACACCTCATCGGGTGCATCGCGCACCGTGCTGAGCGCCAAGCCGCGCGTCGATGCCAACGGCAATCCGACCGGCCAGAACGACATCGTCGTATCGGGCATCGTCCCGGTCAGCTTCCGCGGCAAATATGACGACTGGCTGCCCTCGCTCAATATCAAGCTGGAGGCGGCGAACGATCTGATCCTGCGCCTGTCCGCGTCGAAGGTCATGACCCGCCCGACACTGACCGACCTGTCGCCACGCCAGTCGATCCAGACCAACCCGGGCAATGAGACAATCAGCCGCGGCAATCCGGACCTGCAACCTTTCCGCGCCAAGCAGATCGAAGCCGGCGTCGAATGGTATTTCGCCAACGCCTCGCTCCTGTCCTTCGCCGCCTTCTACAAGAAGATCGACTCCTTCGTGACGCTCATCACCACGCCGCAGAAGGTGGACGAAGTCACCTTCCAGGTGACGGTGCCGGGCAATGGCAAGGGCGCGACGGTCAAGGGCTTCGAAGTCGGCTATCGTCAGGCCTTTACCGGCCTGCCCGCCCCGTTCGATGGCCTCGGCGTCCAGACCAGCTTCAACTATACCGATTCCAACGCCAAATATGAAAATGCCGTCGCCAACGTCTCCTTCGGACTCGAAGGTCTGTCCAAATATAGCTACAGCCTCGTCGGCTTCTACGAGAAGAGCGGCATCCAGGCCCGTGTCGCCTATACCTGGCGCGACAATTTCCTTCAGGTCGCGTCTGGCCGCAATGGCGAACCGGAATATTTCAACGCCTATGGCCAGTTGGACGCCGGCCTGTCCTTCGAAGTCACGCCCAACTTCACCATCTTCGCCGACGCGCTCAATCTGAACGACGCCAAGGAGTTCATCTACTCCGTCAGCGAGGATCGGACGAAGGAATATCGCAAGACTGGCCGGCGCCTCTCCGGCGGCGTGCGCGTGCGCTTCTGACCATCGGGAGCGGGGCCGGCCAGTCCCGCTCATCCTGCCCATTATTTCATCGCCGTCGCACGCCCGCGTGCGGCGGCGTTGGCGTTTATGAATAGCTCAGACGACCAGCCCAAACCACTTCATGAAATTTCGTATCTATGAATATTTCATCTATGCGAATTTGATCCGATGCTCTAGGAGGAGTCGGGAGAGGCAAAAAAGGCTGGAGGGATAATATGCCGGTCATTCACCCAAACTGGGATCGTGCGCCCGTCAACATGGTCGACGGCTATTCGCTGGAGATGACAGCGAAAGACGTGGAATCGCTGCGGGAAGCGGCTCCCGCCATCGCCCGCGAAACGCCGGTCGCCGTCACCTTCCTGCCCGGTGAGGATTTCGCCGCCCGCATCGCCGCCACCAGGCTGGTCCGCAGTCTGGGCTTTGAACCGATGCCGCATTTCTCCGCGCGCCGGATCACCTCCACGGCTGAGTTCGAGGATTATCTCGCCGCCGCTGTAGCCGAGGCCGATGTGCGCCGCTGCTTCGTGATCGCCGGCGACCCGTCCGAACCCGAAGGCCCCTATTTCGACAGCAGCGCGCTGATCGCCAGCGGTGCTTTTGAACGGGCAGGCATCCGTGCCATCGGCATTGGCGGCCATCCCGAAGGCCATCCGAACATGACGCCGGAGCAATGCTGGTCGGTGCTGACCGGCAAGTGCAACGAAATCGAGGCGCGGGGCATGGCGCCGCTGATCGTCACCCAGTTCGTGTTCGATGCCGACGCGGTGCTGGCCTGGCTGACCGAACTGCGCGCCCGCGGCATTAGCGCGCCGGTTCGCATCGGCGTGCCCGGCCCGGCCGGTATCAAGACGCTGATGCGCTTTGCCGCGCGCTGCGGCGTCGGCGCGTCTGCTTCCGTGCTCGCAAAATACGGAATTTCGATTACGAAGCTGATCGGTTCCGCCGGTCCTGACAAGCTGGTCGAGACTTTCGAGCGGGCACTGGGGGAAGAGCATGGCAAGGTGCGGCTGCACTTTTATCCCTTTGGCGGCCTCGAAAAGACGGTGGCCTGGATTAACGATTATGCCCGCGCGCACTGACGCAGATGGGTGAGCGGGAGGAGATTGACGTGACGACTATCTATACGCTGCGGCTTCAGTGCGACGACAAGCCCGGTCTGGTGGCCAAGGTCGCCGGCTATCTGGCGGCACGGGGCTGCAATATCGTCGATGCTCAGCAGTTCGACGATGCGATGAACAACACCTTCTTCATGCGCGTCGCATTCAAGCCCGGCGCGGGCGAAACGCTCGACGGCCTGCGCGACGGGTTCGCACCGATTGCACAGGATGCGGCCATGGACTGGTCGCTGACCGATCAGGCTGCGCCCAAGAAGGTCGTGCTGATGGTCAGCAAGTTCGATCATTGCCTCGGCGACCTTCTCTATCGCCAGCGGATCGGCGAGTTGCCGATGGATGTGGTCGGGATCATTTCCAACCATCCGCGCGACGTGCTGCACACGTCGATGATCGGCGACCTGCCCTTTTTCCACTTTCCGATCACCAAGGACACGAAACCGCAGCAGGAAGCGCAGATCAAGCAGGTCGTGACCGAAACCGGCGCCGACCTGATCGTGCTCGCCCGCTATATGCAGATTTTGAGCGACGATCTGGCTGCTTTCCTGTCCGGCCGCTGCATCAACATTCATCACAGCTTCCTGCCGGGTTTCAAGGGCGCCAAGCCCTATCATCAGGCCTATGAGCGCGGCGTGAAGATGATCGGCGCGACCGCCCATTATGTCACCGCCGACCTGGATGAAGGCCCGATCATCCATCAGGATGTCGAGATGATCGGTCATGCCGATGTGCCCGACGAACTGGTCCGGCGCGGCCGCGATATCGAGCGGCGCGTGCTGGCCGAAGCGGTGCGGCTGCATTTGCAGGACCGGGTGTTCATGAACGAGTCGCGCACCGTCGTCTTCCGGGGCTGATCCATGGCAGCGCTGATCGACGGTCGCGCGATGGCGC
>JAGVJS010000373.1 GCA_020051025.1 Sphingobium sp.
GCCGATCGTGCGCCCGCTGGTCAGCAGGCGGCGGCCTTGCGGTGTGATATGGATCCGCCCCTGCGCGACATGGATATTGCCTGACAGGCTCTGTTCCTCGATCCGCCGGTCGATCTGGCGCATCGCGCCCAGATATTCGCGGACATAGACCTGCTCCAGACCCTGCGCGTCCAGTTGCCCATCTTGCCGTTCGATCCGGGCGAGCAGGAACATCGTGATCGACCGATCGAAGGTGACGGGAAAGACGATCAGGAAGCTGATGTTGAAGGCCAGCGACAGGGCGACCGCACCGACGATGGTGGAAAGGTCGAGCGAGCGGACATGGCGTCCCGCCAGCGCCAGCACCAGGCCGAGCAGCGGCGCCGTCACGGACGCCAGGGCGCTACCGCGATAGAAGAGGATCGGCATGCCGCTCAGCAACGGGGAAGCCGCAAGGGCCAGAAAGAGGAGAAAGCCGGTAATGAGCGCGACCGCATAGACCAGGGCAAGCCATAGCAGGCGATGGAACATGGTCATGGCTGGATATCCTCGACGCGGACGAGACAGGCGAGCGGCTGGCGGTAAAGGCAGCGGACCGAGGGAGGAGGCCCCCTGAACCTGACCCAGACAGGATCGGCCGATGTGAACAGCAGATAATCTATGCCGGCGCTGCGGGCGCGACGGACTATGTCGGCTGGCGCGATCGGGCGGCTATAGATGGGGCGCAGCATCGCAATGCGCGCAGTGACATCGTCCGCCCTGGCGCCGAACAGCCGTGCCTCCCGATCCGCCACGCCGGTCCGATGGGTGCCGTACAGGCCGAAATCGAACATGCGCCGGTGCAACGCGGGATTATGCTGGATGACGGCTTGCGTCGGCAGGTGGCGCGTCGCCCACTCATAGACGGTGCGCTGGTCGTCGTCGTCGGGTCGGTCCGCAATGAGCGCGCCGTCGAACGCGGACACATAGGGCGGGCGAACGAAGCGCAGCCCCACCACATCCCAGATCGCAGCCGCAAGGCCCAGCGCCAGCGCGACCTTCGCGACCCGGCCCATATTGCGCAGGCGTCGTTCCGGCCCCTGCAACAGGGCGGCGGTCCACACTATCGCTGCAAATTGTGTGAACCATATGGATCGCCAGGCCAGATCGTTGTTGATGATCGTGGATTTGAGGAAGGTGGCGATGAATAGCGCACAGAATGCGGTCGCCAGCAGCAAGCGTCCCATAGGCGTTGGCGCAGGGCGATCAGGCCGCCGCCACCAGGCAATGGCGCCCCAGGCGAAAATGCCGAACTCTATCCCATAGTTGAGCGGCAGAAGAGCGAGGTGCAACAGGCTCCACCACTCTCCTTGAGGGATGATCAGGGTGAAGGGGCGGACCGTGAGCGCGATCGGTAAGCCGCTATCCTCACGATAGTGGACAAGATCGCTCAACTGCATCGCCGCAGCGACCAGGGCGACGAGACCCGCCAGAGCGACATAAGGCTTGCGCTGCCACAGGGACAGGCACCCCCAGCCAACCAGTACCGGCGCGATGGTCAGCATGATCCACACCGACGAACCGAAACAAGTGGCGACAGCAAGGCCAGCCGCGGCGGACAATAGCATCGCCCTTCGGCCACCCAGGGCCTGCGCTCGCGTCAGGAGCAGCAAGGCGGTCCAGCCCGCAGTCATCGCCGTCATATGGTGGGGCACGCCCAGGGACGAATGGATGGCGAAGCCGACCGTCGTATTCCACCAGTCGCTTTGCGACGCCAACAGATGCGTCAACTGATAATATAACCCCATCATGATGAGATCGACGCCGGACACGAAGCAGAAGAGGGCGATCAGCGCCATGAAGGCGCGTTCGCGTCCCGGCCGCACCAGCCCTGCTGCCTGTGCGACGCACCACATGCCCGCGGGCAGGGCGAGGCCGGCCCAGAAGAGCGATGCGGAAAAGGCCATGCGCGGGCTGATGGTCAGGCCGCTGGTCCATTCGATCGCCGCCGACCAGAGATAGAAATAATAATAATAGCCGGCCTTGTCCGGCCGCGCGAAAAAGGGGTCCTGAAACGGCAGGCCGTCGCGTACGATCGCGTGGGTGGTCGCCGCATGTTTGACGAGGTCGATATACAGCAGCGACTGGTTGAGCTTGCCACCGATCACGAAATCGACGGAATCAAAGGCGACGATGCACAGCCAGAGCAGGACGGCGCCCAACAAGGGCGTGGCGGAACGCACCCGCCATGCGGCATGGCCGGCAAGAGCATAGAGCGCGAGCAGCCCATGGAGTGCGATCATGGCGGGCAAGCCTGCCACCCGCACCAGCAAGGCGTCGACCGCGGGCAAGAGCGAGAAAGCGAGGATCAGCGCCCATGCGATGCGCGGCCATCCACGCCCACTGTCCAGCCCGGCCCGCTCCAGCAACCGGGTCAGACCCAGCCCGGGCAACAGGATCAGGCCAAAGCCCAGCAGGACACCCAGCAGCAAGCCCGACAGGTCGGTAAGCAGGAAATCCATCTAGCGGAACAAGATCGTCATCATGATGAGGCGAGGAGTAGCCAGGCACGGTTAACATGCCGCTAATCATCTGCACGCTGCAATCGCTCATGATCCATTAACCATTATCGTCGATATATTGCCCATGCGCGCCACGCCCACCCTGTCGATCGTCATTCCGGTCTATAATGAGCAGGAGGGCCTGTCGCTGTTCCTCGATGCCGCGCGCCCGGCCGTGGCGCAGGCGCTGGCACTCGTCGGGCCGGATGTGCGCGCCGAATATCTGTTCGTGGACGATGGCAGCAGCGATCGCACCGGCGACATATTGGCGATCCTGGCGCGGCTGAACCCGGATATTCGCTATCTTACCCTGTCACGCAATTTCGGCAAAGAAGCGGCGCTTGCGGCGGGTATCGACCATGCCACCGGCGATGCCGTCATCCCGATCGACGTCGATCTTCAGGATCCTCCTGAGGTCATAGTGGCGATGGTTAGAGCCTGGCTCGGCGGCGCGCAGGTGGTCAACGCCCGCCGTGCCGATCGATCGAGCGATGGCTGGTTCAAACGGTGGAGCGCGCATGGCTTCTACCGTCTGCTCAACCGCCTGTCCGACTATCCGATCCCAGAAAATGTTGGCGATTTCCGCCTGCTCGACCGGCAGGCGGTGGACGTCATCAAGCAATTGGGCGAGCAGGCCCGCTTCAACAAAGGCCTCTTCTCCTGGATCGGGTTCCGTATCGCGACGGTCGACTATGTTCGTGCCGCGCGGGGCTCCGGCACCACCAAATGGCGGCTCGGCAGGCTCTGGTCGCTGGCGATCGACGGCATCACCGCATCGACCACCATGCCGCTGCGGATCTGGTCCTATATCGGTGGGGGGATCGCGTTGCTGGCCTTTGCCTATGCGGCTTTCCTCGTTGCGCATACGATGATTACCGGCATCGACGTGCCGGGCTATGCGTCGATCATGATCGCAGTGCTGGGTCTGGGCGGCCTCAATCTGCTCAGCCTGGGTATCGTCGGCGAATATCTCGGGCGGGTCGCGCGCGAAGTGCGACAGCGCCCGCTCTATGTTGTCGCCCATCAATCGTCCCCACAGCCTGCCGCCGCTGCGGCACTGGCCGTAACCCCGTTGCACACAGCCCGCGCTTCACAAGGATAAAGCCGAATGGACCGATCAGCCTATGAAAGCATGAGCATGCAGGAGGGCGGACACTGGTGGTTCGTCGCCCGTCGTGCCATATTGGATAGGTTGATCCGCAGCCGGATCGCGCCGCCGGTCGGCGCGCGCATCCTGGAGGCAGGATGCGGCACGGGCGGCAATCTGGCGATGCTGGCGCAACATGGGTCTGTGGATGCGCTGGAATATGATGGGCAGGCCCGCGCGCTGGCCCATGCGCAGGGCATCGGCACGATCGAGCCAGGTATGTTGCCCGACAAGATCGGCTTTGACGGCGCGCATTATGATCTGATCGCTCTGCTCGACGTGCTGGAACATGTGGAGGAGGATCGCGCCTCGCTCGTCGCACTGCGCGCACGGCTGGCGCCGGGCGGGCGGATATTGCTGACGGTGCCCGCCGTGCCGTGGCTCTGGTCGGACCATGATGTGCTGCACCATCACAAGCGCCGCTATACGCTGTCCGGTCTGCGCGATGTAGCGGGGGCCGCAGGGCTGAAGGTCGATACGATCGGCTATTTTAACAGCCTGCTTTTCCCGCTGGCGGTCGCCACCCGCACCGCGCACCGGCTGTTGCGGCGCACTGCCCCGCTCGATGCCCGGCCTGCGGCGCCGATCAACGGACTTTTGCGGCGGATTTTCGGATGGGAACAACATTTGCTGGGTCGCGTCCGCTTTCCCATTGGGCTTTCCCTGTACGCGATATTGTCAGCCTGACGGATCGTCGGGATGGTGCCATGATCCTTCCCAACACCGATCGGTTGGCCTGACGTCCACCAATGCCGGATGGACGGGGCGGACGATCGCGGGCATCTGTGTCAACGGGGCGACATAGCTGTAGATCGGGAAGTCGCCGAAGCTGCGCCTCCAGGCGGAAAAAATGTCGCACCGCACTTGCGGCGCCGCCGGATAGACCAGCGCGCGCCGGATTTCCGTCAGCCCGGTGATCGATCCGATGGCCAGCAGCAGGATCAGCACGCGCCGCGTCTGCGGTTCCCGGTCCAGCGCGTCGGCCACCATCATCGCCACTATGGTGAGCGCGGTCACGGATCCCCGCATCATCAGGTCGATCGACCAGCCGATCTGGAGAAAGGGAATGATCAGTAGCCATGCGGTCGCCAGCGTCAGCGTATCGCGCCCGAACCGGACCCCGCGCGCCAGCAGGACGAGCGGAATGACATAGACCAGCACTTCCAGCATTTCGAACGTGCCCCATTGTGTCAGGGGTAAATTCGCAATGCGCATGCCGACACTTTCGCCCGCCGCCGCCATATAGAGCAGCGCGGGCACGATGATCAGCGTAGCCATAGCGGGCAGCAATATGTCCGACGGGCGCAGCGCTCGCTGCAACAGCGTCCTCAAGGCTGCCAGCAAGGCAAAGGGCATGGCGCCGATCAGCCCGAGCGGCGACCAGAGCGCGGTGAGCGGCAGCAAGGTCAGCGCGATGCCCAGCGAGATCTTCTGTCGCTGCCACAGCAGATAGGCCAGCGCTCCGATCCAACCCGACATGGCATGATTGGGCACCCAAAAGACCAAGGTGATGGCAGAAGAAAACTGTAAGTCTGACCAGTTTTCCATATGATCGGTCAACTTACCGTCGATCAGCAGGCGACCCAGCGCATCCAGCCCGGAAAAGACGAAGAAGACCAGCAATGCCACCAACCGCGCCCGGCGCGTGTCGAACAGAGTCGTGAACAGCGCCAGTACCGTGCCCAGCATCACGCTGTTCTGCGTCAGTAACGCGATCTCGCTCGCGCGCTCGCCCGCGACTTTGCCAATCAGGGCAGGGACCAGAAACATGGCGATGGGCGCGCGCAGCACTTCGGGTTCTGCCCGCATATAGACGAAGGGCCAGGGGTGAATGGTCATGTCGCGCAGCGCGGCAAAACGCACCTGCCAGTCGATATTGGCGTAGAAAAAGCGGCCCTCGCCACCCAATATCAGCGCTGCCGCCGCCAGCCCGATACACAGCAGCAGCATGGACAGGTTCGGCCCGGCAAAGCTGCGGGCCATACGCACCGTCGCCACGCAGATCAGTGCAATCAGGATCGCGCCCAGTCCATAGGCATAGAGCGGCATGACGTCCAGAAACCGCCAGAGCAGCAATTGCCCGATGCCCAGCCATGCGATTAGCCCGGCCAATAACCAACTGCCCGCCAAGGGGTGGGTGAGCAGGCGGCTGGCGGAAAATGATGGACCGGAACGGTTCGGGCCGGAAAGGTCGGGGGCGGACGGAGTCAGGAGCGATGCGTGCATGTCCCGCCGTTCATGGCAAAGAAAAAGGGGCGCGGAAAGCGCCCCTTTCAAAAGGATCGGCCATTCGTTTCGAATAGCGAAGCATAGAGTCGATCTATCAGCCAGCCTTTTCGGCCAATACCGTCAGGCCCTTCTCATTCACTTCGGCAAAGCCGCCTTCGACCGGAATGATTTCCGGTGCGGCGCCAGCGCTGCTGAAGATCTGGATATTGCCGTCGCGCACGGTCGACATGAAGGGGGCATGGCCCTCCAGCACGCCGAAGTCGCCGTCGGTGCCGGGAACGACCACCTGATAGACCTCTTCGGAGCGGACGAGCTTTTCCGGGGTCACGAGTTCGAAATGCAGTGCCATTTTCTAGTCCTCTGAACCCCTCTCCCACCGGGAGAGGGAGGGGCCCGCCGCGAAGCGGTGGGAGGGTGAGGGCGATCGGCAATGCCGGCTTCGCCCTCATCCAACTCCGACTAGCCAGCAAGCTGGCAAGTCTTCGTATCCTTCTCCCATGGGGAGAAGGAGTTTAGCTTACGCCGCGTCGGCAGCCAGCTTCTTGGCCTTTTCGACGGCTTCGTCGATGCCGCCGACCATGTAGAAGGCGTTTTCGGGCAGATGGTCATATTCGCCATCGACCACGGCCTTGAACGACTTCACCGTGTCTTCGATCTGGACGAACTTGCCCGAAATGCCTGTGAAGACTTCGGCGACGTGGAAGGGCTGCGACAGGAACTTCTGGATCTTGCGGGCGCGGGCGACCGTGACCTTATCCTCTTCCGACAGCTCGTCCATGCCCAGGATCGCGATGATGTCCTGAAGCGACTTGTACTTCTGAAGGATCGCCTGAACCGCACGGGCAGTCTCGTAGTGCTCCTGACCGACGACGCGGGGTTCCAGAACGCGGCTGGTCGAGTCCAGCGGATCGACCGCCGGATAGATGCCCAGTTCCGAAATCGCGCGGTTAAGCACGGTCGTGGCGTCCAGGTGCGCGAAGCTGGTGGCCGGCGCCGGGTCGGTCAAGTCGTCCGCGGGGACGTACACGGCCTGCACCGAGGTGATCGAACCCTTGTTGGTCGAGGTGATGCGTTCCTGAAGTGCGCCCATGTCGGTCGACAGGGTCGGCTGATAGCCCACGGCCGAAGGAATACGGCCGAGCAGGGCCGACACTTCCGCGCCCGCCTGGGTGAAGCGGAAGATGTTGTCGACGAAGAACAGCACGTCCTGATTTTCGACGTCGCGGAAATATTCGGCGATGGTCAGACCCGACAGGGCGACGCGGGCGCGGGCGCCCGGCGGCTCATTCATCTGGCCGTACACCAGCGCAACCTTCGAGCCTTCGCTGATCGCGTTGCCATGGGCATCCTTGGCGATGACGTTGGCGTCGAGGAATTCATGGTACAGATCGTTACCTTCACGGGTGCGTTCACCCACGCCCGCGAAGACCGAGGTGCCGCCATGGCCCTTGGCGATGTTGTTGATCAGTTCCTGGATGAGAACGGTCTTGCCGACGCCCGCGCCGCCGAACAGGCCGATCTTGCCGCCCTTTGCGTAAGGGGCGAGAAGGTCGATGACCTTGATGCCGGTGACGAGGATGCTGGCGTCGGTCGACTGGTCGACAAATTCCGGTGCCTTGGCATGGATCGGCGAGCGCAGTTCGGTGGCGACCGGGCCGCGCTCGTCGATCGGCTCGCCGACGACGTTCAGGATGCGGCCGAGCGTGGCCGGGCCGACGGGCACACTGATCTGAGCGCCGGTGTCGGTGACTTCCTGACCGCGGGTCAGGCCGTCGGTCGAGTCCATCGCGATGGTGCGAACGGTGTTTTCACCCAGATGCTGGGCGACTTCCAGCACCAGGCGCTGGCCGTTGTTGCTGGTTTCCAGCGCCGAAAGGATCGACGGGAGCGCATCCGGGAAGGTCACGTCGACGACGGCGCCGATGACCTGCGAAATGCGGCCTACATTATTGGTGGTTGCCATGACTGATGTCCTTGCCTGCACTTAAAGGGCTTCGGCGCCCGAGATGATTTCGACGAGTTCGGTGGTAATCGCGGCCTGACGGCCACGGTTATACTGAATGTTCAGCTTGTTGATGAGGTCGCCGGCGTTGCGGGTCGCATTGTCCATGGCGGTCATCGACGCGCCCTGTTCGGACGCGTTGTTTTCCAGCAGCGCCTTGAAGATCTGCACCGTCACGTTGCGCGGCAGCAGGTCGTCCAGGATCGCTTCCTCGCTCGGCTCATATTCCACCGTCGCGGCGATCGCATTGCGATCGGCGTCGGCGGGGATCTTCACCGGGATGATCTGCTGTTCGGTCGGGATCTGGGCCAGAGCCGACTTGAAGCGCGAGTAGAAGAGGTGGGCGACGTCGAACTTGCCGTTCAAATACATGTCGGTCAGTTCGTGCGCCACCGCCTGCGCCTGCGCGAAGCCCGGCTCCTTGGTGCCGGTCGTGTCGTAATTGGCGATGATCTGGCCGGGGAAGGTGCGGTTGATGACCGGACGGCCCTTGCGGCCGATCAGATAGAACTGAACCTTCTTGCCGGCCTGTTCCAGTTCGCGTGCCTTCAGGATCGCGGCCTTGACGATGTTGGCGTTGAACGCGCCGGCGAGGCCACGGTCGGAGTTGGCGACGACCAGCAGATGGACTTCATCCTTGCCGGTGCCGGCCAGCAGCGGCGAGGCGCCTTCGCCCGAACCGCCGGCGATCTTCGACGCCAGCGAGGCAACGACCGCTTCCAGACGGCTGGAATAGGGGCGAGCAGCTTCCGCAGCGGCCTGCGCCTTGCGCAGCTTCGCGGCGGCGACCATCTGCTTGGCCTTGGTGATCTTTTGCGTCGACTTCACCGAGTCGCGGCGGATCTTCAGTTCCTTGAGGCTAGGCATAATTCAAACGTTCCGAGCAAGGGCCAGACGGCCCGCGAGACCAAAGAAACCGACGCCCATGGCGCCTTCGAACCAGCGCATCGCGCTGCTTTGACCGACCTTGCGGCCCGCCTTCACGGCCAGCGCTGCGAGCAGCGCGCACCAGAAGAAGCCGAGCGCATAGACGATCGCGATCAGCAACATGCCCTGCCACGGCGCATCCGGGCCGGTGCCGACGAACTGCGGCAGCGCGGCCAGGAAGAAGATCGCGACCTTCGGGTTCAGCACGGTGCTGATGAAACCCTGCATGAAGGGCGATCCGCCGATCCGGACCTTCGGTGCTTCCTGCGCGGGCGCAGGCTTGATCGCGCCACGCAGCAGGCCAAGGCCCATCCAGGCCAGATAGAGCGCGCCGGCGACCTTCACCGCCATGAACAGCCCCGGCACCGCGTTCAGCACGCTGAGGAAGCCGAAGCCGCACAGCAGCATGTAGAACAGGCCGCCCAGCTGGATGCCGCCGATCGCCGCCATACCCGCCTTCATGCCGCGGCGCGCTGCGTGACCGGCCACCAACATGGTGTCCGGCCCCGGCAACAGCACCAGACCGATCGACATCACGGTCCAGGCAAGGAGGGAATGGGCGGTCAGCACGTACTGTTACGCGAAGGTCTTGCCGAACGAGTCCAGCGCAGCCTTCAGCTTGGCCTTCGGCTCTTCGCCCAGATCCTTGCTGTCGCGGATCGCGGCCAGCACGTCGGCATGGTCGTGACGCAGATAGGCGAGCATCAGCTCTTCATAGCGGGTCACGTCCTTGACGGCGACGCTGTCGATATAGCCGTTGGTGCCGGCGAAGATCGACGCAGTCTGCTCTTCGAAGGGCAGGGGCGAGAACTGGGCCTGCTTCAGCAGCTCGGTCAGGCGCGCACCACGGTTCAGCAGCTTCTGGGTCGACGCATCAAGGTCCGAACCGAACTGGGCGAAAGCCGCCATTTCGCGATACTGGGCCAGCTCCAGCTTGATCGAGCCGGACACCTTCTTCATCGCCTTGGTCTGCGCGGCGGAACCGACGCGCGATACCGACAGGCCGACGTTGATGGCCGGACGGATGCCCTGATAGAAGAGGTTGGTTTCCAGGAATATCTGGCCGTCGGTGATCGAAATCACGTTGGTCGGGATGTACGCGGAAACGTCGCCCGCCTGCGTTTCGATGATCGGCAGCGCGGTCAGCGAGCCGTTGCCGTTGGCGTCGTTCATCTTCGCAGCACGCTCCAGCAGGCGGCTGTGGAGATAGAAGACGTCGCCCGGATAGGCTTCGCGGCCCGGAGGACGACGCAGCAGCAGCGACATCTGGCGATAAGCCACGGCCTGCTTGGACAGATCGTCATAGACGATGACGGCGTGCATGCCGTTGTCGCGGAAGAATTCGCCCATGGTGACGCCGGTATAGGGCGCCAGATACTGGAGCGGAGCCGGCTCCGAAGCGGTCGCGGCGACGACGATCGAATATTCCATCGCGCCATTTTCTTCGAGCTGCTTGACGATCTGCGCGACGGTCGAGCGCTTCTGGCCGACGGCGACGTAGATGCAATAGAGCTTCTTCGACTCATCGTCGCCCGCGTTGATGCCCTTCTGGTTGATGAAGGTGTCGATCGCGACGGCGGTCTTGCCGGTCTGACGGTCGCCGATGATCAGTTCGCGCTGGCCGCGGCCGACGGGGACCAGGGCGTCGATGGCCTTCAGGCCGGTCTGCACGGGTTCGTGCACCGACTTGCGGGGGATGATGCCCGGCGCCTTGACTTCCACGCGCTTGCGCTCGGTATACTGGATCGGGCCCTTGCCGTCGATCGGGTTGCCCAAGCCATCGACCACGCGGCCGAGCAGGCCCTTGCCGACCGGAACGTCCACGATGGTGCCGGTGCGCTTGACGGTGTCGCCTTCCTTGATCTCGGCGTCGGAGCCGAAGATCACGATGCCGACATTGTCGGCTTCCAGGTTCAGCGCCATGCCCTGCACGCCATTGGCGAACTCGACCATTTCGCCCGCCTGGACGTTGTCGAGGCCATGGACGCGGGCGATGCCGTCACCCACGGTCAGCACGGAACCGACTTCGCTGACCTGCGCTTCGGTGCCGAAATTGGCGATCTGGTCCTTGATGACCTTCGAAATTTCTGCGGCGTTGATATCCATGACTTAGCCTTTCATCGCCTGGGCGAGCGTATTCAAACGGGTGCGGATGGAGCTGTCGATCATCTGGCTGCCGATCTTGACGACCAGCCCGCCCAGAATCGCGGGGTCGACCTTCGCATCGACGGCGACCTCGCGGCCGACGCGCGCCTTCAGGCTCTTGGCCAGGGCGCTGATCTGGGTCTTTGTCAGCGGATGGGCGCTCGTCACTTCAGCGCGGGCCTCACCCTTGTGATTCGACAGCAGCGTTTCGTATGCGCGGATGACGGCGGGCAGCTGACCCAGGCGACGGTTCTGCGCGAGCACGCCCAGAAATTTCGTCGTCAGGGTGTCGGTCCCCATGGAGGATGCGACGGCGGCGATCGTCTTGCCTGCTGCGTCCCGGCTCAGCACGGGGCCGTTGATCAGCCCCTTGAAATCCGCCGATTGCGCAATAGCTTGCTTCAGCGCGGCAAGGCTGTCCGCCACCGTGTCGAGCGACTTTGCGTCGCGGGCCAGGTCGAACAGCGCCACCGCGTAGCGGCCGCTGAGACTGGCCTGAATGCCGCTGTTAATCTCCACGCGCCTGCCGTCCTCCGTGATTTGCGGGTCATGCAAAAAGAGGGCGCGGTCTGATCCCGTCCCGAGCCCCTGTTGCCGGGCCGGTTAGCAGCGCGATTATGACTATGCAAGTCATGTGACGTGATTCCATCGATAGTGCGAAAAACGCCCTATTTGACTGAGTATTTCCGCTGCGACGAATCGGTCATTCGGCAGGATCGGCTGGCGCAAGCCGTCCCTTTTGACAATGATAGACGATCCGCTCATTGGCCTGCGGCGGAAGCAACGTTGTCACATCGCTCTGCAATGCCGCGATCCTGGACAAAAGTTCGGAGTCGCTGCCGCACCCCTTGATGGGCTTGTCTTTCAGTAGCGCGCGCGCTTTCTCCATCGTGTCGATATCGGGCAGCCAGCGCTGCACGCGCAGCATGCCGGTGGACGGGTCGAACTGGCTGCTGGTCACATAATTGGCTTCGTCGGGCACGATGGCCCGCTGCCAGACGGTGCCCGACGCGACATATTGGGTCTCGCCGTTGACGCAGCCGCCGTCGGCCCAGTTCAGCCCGATATCATTGGGTTGCGATACCGTCAGTCGGCTGCGGGCCAGATCCACCTTGCAGACATTCTCACCGGTCCAGGCAAAGGCGGTGTTGCCGACCACGCTCTTGTCCGTGGGCAGCTTCACCCGCTCGTCGACGCTGGAGAAGCTGGGGCGCAGGAAGAAAAGGCCCAATGCCGCCAGCAGCAACACGCCGCCGCCGGCCAGGAACCATGTCGCCTGCTTTTCCTTGCCCTGATTGTAAAAGAGGCCGCCGGCCCCGAGGCCCAGCACCGCGAGCGCCAGCAGCACGGCCGCGCCGGCCATGGCA
>JAGVJS010000411.1 GCA_020051025.1 Sphingobium sp.
ATAGCTCGCCTCACGCGAATACCGCCTGCTCCCGCACCCATCGGCGGGCGCCCTCGCGCGGCGGGCGGGCCTGAATCTTCTTCCAGGCCTGTTCATGAAAGAAGAAGGCGACGGCGTTGATGACCGGCTCGACCAGGGCAATGCCGCCGGCCAGCGCCACCGACCCGGTCATCAGATAGGCAACGGTGAAGCCGACGGTCAGGTGGATGGTCAGATAGGTGCCGGTCTTGATGAGGTCGAGCGACATGGGGCGTCTCCTTGTTACGCCTCAATTAAGAGTCGCTCGCAATAGTCGCCAATGGCTTTTTCCGCTGGCTCTGATCGCCAGGGACGATCAGGCTGCGCCGATCATGCAGGAGAGCGGTCATGGCGGGACGGATCAGGGTGGGCATTGGCGGCTGGGTCTATGAGGACTGGCGCGGCAGCTTTTATCCGCAGGGGCTGCGGCAGAAGGATGAACTGGCCTATGTCGGCCAGCATCTGACCGCGACGGAGATCAACGCCACCTATTATAGCAGCCAGAAGCCCGCCACTTTCGCCGGCTGGGCCAAGGCGGTGCCGGACGGCTTCCAGTTTGCGGTCAAGGCGTCGCGCTACTGCACCAATCGCAAGATGCTGGCGGAAGCAGGCGAATCGATCGCGAAATTCACCCATCAGGGGATATCCGAACTGGGCGACCGTCTTGGCCCGATCCTCTGGCAGTTCATGGCCACCAAGAAATTCGATCCCGACGATTTCGGCGCGTTCCTGAAGCTGCTCCCCGCCAGCGTCGATGGCGTGCCGCTCCGCCATGCGCTGGAGGTCCGGCACGACAGTTTCGACGATCCCGCTTTCCTTGCCATGGCGCGCGATGCCGGGGCCGCGGTGGTCTTCGCCGATCATGACGACTATCCCGCCATCACCGGCCATGATGTTGGTTTCTCCTATATGCGGTTGATGCGTGCCATCGCGAACGAACCGACCGGCTATGCCGCCGCCAACATTGCCCGCTGGGCCGATCGCGCGCGCCAACAGGCGGCCCAAGGCGATGTGTTCACTTTCTTCATCGCCGGCGCGAAGGAGCGTAACCCCGCCGCGGCGCAGGCGATGATCGTGGCTTTGGAGTAACACCTCTGTTGCTCTGTTGCATTTGATGCAATCGGCATGCCGCGCTTTGCGATTGTTACAATAATATGACGGGCGTAGTGGCCCGCATCCCCGAAGACCGGGGATCGATTCTTGTCACTAAGGAGCAAATCATGCGTCAGATGTTTCAGACCACTGTGCTTGCCGCTGCCGTCGGCGTTCAGCTGCTGACCTTCTATTCGGTGCTGTATGCCTGATCGCGCCGTTCGCGTGATCTTCATCCCGACAGGTCGGGATGCCAAAAGGCCGCTCCTGGGTTAATCCAGGGCGGCCTTTTTACTATATATCTACTTTGGGTCGTGCTGCCCCTCCAAGGGGGCGGTCTCAACCCTCCGCCAGCCACCCGGCGAGCAGATAGGCGACGACGCCGATCGGGCCCAGCGCGCACAGCGTCAGCAGCACCAGCGCGACGCGGAGCAGCGTGACGTCCAGCCCGGTACGGTTGGCGATCCCGGCGCACACGCCCATGATCTTGCCATTGCGACGGTCGAGGGTGAAACTGTTGTTCATGATTTGGGCCTTTCGATGACGGGGGGGCTGTAGGGGGGGCGATCAGGCGATCGGGGCGAGCGGAACGGCGGCGCTGACGAACAAGCTGGCAACCATGAAGGCGCCGACAAGGGCGAAAGCGGCGTTCTGGATCCTGGCGATGGACATGATGGATACTCCCTGCTGTGTGTGATCGGCCATCCGGCCTTGATGCCAACAGGATTTGCAGATGCCGTGCCAATTTGAATTTTCGGCGGAAAAGCGTGCGTTTCAAGGCTATGACCAATATGTGTCGATGGCGAAAAGTCCGCTTATTGGGAAATTTCACCGCATGATGGTGAAAAGGTCGCGATGATTGCCGATTTTCTCTTCGTCTATGGCACATTGCGCCCCGGTCATGCCGGTCCAATGGCCCGGCGCCTGCGGGCTGAGGCACGTCATGTCGGGCCAGCATGGGCTGAAGGCGTCCTCCACCGGCTGGGCGATTATCCGGGCTTCACGCCGGGGACCGATGGCATGGTGTTGGGCGACCTGTTCGCGCTGATGGACGCAAATGCCACGCTCGCCTGGCTCGACGATTATGAGGAATGCGCCGCCCACAGCCCGCAGCCGCACGAATATCGGCGGCTGTCCATGATGGTGAAGACGCCCGATGGCCCGGTCGCGGCATGGATCTACGCTTATGCGCGCGATCCATCCGGTTTGCCGATCATCGCCGATGGCGACTTTCTGGCGTCGGTTTAGGAGGCCATCGACCGTGGCGGATTGCGCAATGTGGTGACGTCGATCGCACCGGCGAATTCCACGCCCATCCGATCGTCCTTCGACCAGCGGCTGGTGGCGTTGACGAACTGGTTCTCGGCCAGTTCGATTGCGAACAGGGTGCCCACGGGCACGTTCCACAGCCCCTCGATCAGCGCGCCGGTGGCGCTGATGTTGCGGACGCGGCCGGTATAGACATGGCCGTCATGATGGACCGCGATGGTGCGCAGCATCGTCTTGCGTTCCGGACGGCTGGACTGGAAGCCATTGGCGCTGGCCGCAGTGCCGACACGCTGCTGGGTGGCCATCACGTCGGCCATAGGCATGGGGCGGCCGTAAATATAGCCCTGGATATGGCTGCATCCCAATTGGCGGATCAGCGCCAGTTCGTCCTGCGTTTCCGCCCCTTCGGCCGTGGTGTCCATGCCCAGCGCTTCGGCCAGACTGACGATCGCCTTGATGATCGCGCTGTTGCGGTTGCCCTTGATCGCGGCGCCGCGCACGAAGCTCTGGTCGATCTTGATCTTGTCGAACGGCGCCTTCTTCAGATAGCCGAGCGACGAATAACCGGTGCCGAAATCATCCAGCGCCAGACGGACGCCGATGGCTTTGAGCCGATTGAACATCGCGTCGGTGCCGTCATCGTCGTTCAGGAAGACGCTTTCGGTGATTTCCAGTTCCAGCCGTTCGGGCGCCAGTTGCGACGCGGCGAGCGCGCTCATCACTGTCGATGGGAAGCCGGGATTGGCGAACTGGGTCGGGGATACGTTCACCGCGACGCGGATGCCGTCCTGCCATTGCGCGGCGTCGCGGCAGGCGGTGCGCATCACCCATTCGCCGATCTGGGCGATCAGGCCGCTATCCTCTGCGATCGGGATGAACAGGGCGGGGGAGATCGGCCCGCGCACCGGATGATTCCAGCGCAGCAGTGCCTCATAGCCGGTGATCTGCTCGGTCTTGGATGACACGACCGGCTGGTAGACGAGGTGCAGGCCATCGGCGGTCAGTGCGCGGCGCAGATCCTCTTCCAACTGGCGGCGATTTTCTGCGTCGGCATGCATGTCCGACGAATAGAAGCGGTGGACGCCGCGCCCGTCACCCTTGGCGGCATAGAGGGCGAGGTCGGCGTTGCGGATCAGCGCGTCTGCGGTGACGCCGTCCTGCGGGCAGGCAGACAGGCCGATCGACACCCCGATCACGACCGCATTGCCCTCGATCATATAGGGTTGCGACACGGCGCTGATGATCGCCTGCGCCAGATGGGCCAGCACGGTCTGGTCGTGGCGGCCGGGCAGCAATATCTTGAACTCGTCGCCGCCCTGGCGGCCCACCAGCCCCTTTTCGCCGACCACGCGCTGCAACCGCTGGCTGACCTGGCGCAGTAATGCGTCGCCGGCCGGGTGGCCCAGCGTATCGTTGACGGTCTTGAACCGGTCGAGGTCCAGCATCATCAGCGTACATTCGCCTGGCTTGCCATGGCGGTCGGCCACCGCCTGCTCCAGCGATCGCAGCATCTGGATGCGGTTGGCAAGGCCGGTCAGCGAATCGAACTGGGCAAGCCGCGTCACCTCCGCCTGATTGCGGCGGGTTTCGGTGAGGTCGGTGCCGGATCCGCGAAAACCGTGGAACTGGCCATATTCGTTGAACACGGGCTGGCCGGAAATCGACCACCAGCGTTCTTCTTCCTTCGCCAGGGCGGCGCAGACGGCGATGTCGGAAAAGCCGGTTCGCGCGGACAGGTGGAATCCCAACGTCCGCTCCCCATCGCCCTGTTTCTTGTCGCCGGGGCGCACGATTTCGGTGATCGGCTTGCCGATCAGCGTCTCGACGGACAGCGACAATGACTGGGCCAGCGTATCGCTGATATAGGTCAGGCAGCCCTGCCGGTCGGTTTCCCAGAACCAGCCGCGTCCGGTGCGCTCATGCTCCTGCAACAGCCGGTCGGACCGTTGCGCGCGCAAATCCTGCTGGTGGCGGGCGATCGCCTGATCGCGATCCGCCGTCGCCTGTCGCAGGGTGGCCACCAGCATGACGATGACGCAACTCAGCAGCAGGCCGACCTGGGCCATGCCGGCCTTTTCGACCACCGACACGAGCAGAGCGCCGAGGAAATAACTGATGCCGAGCAGGCGCCGGTCACCGAAGATGCAGACGGCAAGCAGCGCCACCGCCAGTTCCGGCACCGCCGCCAGGAACAGCGCATCCGTCGCCGCCTTGGCTTCATAGCCCAGCCACAGGCTGAAGGTCAGGCCAGACAGGAACACCATCGGCAGCATCATCCAGTTCTGGATATGCGGCATACGGTGGCGGAACCAGGTGCGACGTGGCAGCAGCATCAGCGTGCCGTCGATCGCCAGCATGGCGATCATCAGGCCGATCTGCATCGGCTCGCCGGAATAGAAGGGCAGGTTGAGCAGCGCAACGACGCTGAACTTGGCCAGCAGAATCAGCGGCCATAGCCGCGCGATGTGAAAGAAGGTGCCTGAAATCCAGGAGGCCGACACCTCGGTTCCGCTCTCGGAAAGGCCAAGAGCGACCATCAAGGTCATCGAGCGGGACGGGCTGTCATTCATGGATGCGCGCAGCAGGGACATGCATCCTGCGTAACGCAAACTTCTTGATAGACGATTACCTTCCGTCCGCTTTGGTGCAGGCTGCAACCCTGCACCAAAGGGCATGCGCAGGCGGGAACCTGCGCCAACATAACCGTCAGACGCGCATCGGCATCAGCACGTAGAGCGCCGGGCTGGCATCATTTTCACGGATCAGTGTGGGCGCCGCCGCATCCGCCAGATGCAGTTCGACCAGGTCGCTGTCGATCTGGCCGAGGATATCGAGCAGATAGCGGGCGTTAAAGCCGATATCGAAGCCTTCGCCCTGGAAGGCGCCGGGCACTTCTTCGGCCGCCGTGCCGTTTTCGGGGCTGGTGACGGACAGGGTAATCTTGTCCTTGTCCAGGCTCATCTTGACCGCGCGGGTTTTTTCGGTCGCGATGGTGGCGACACGATCGACGCCATCCTCGAAGCTGCGCGGGTCGATCTTGAGCAGCTTGTCGTTCGCGGTCGGGATGACGCGGCTGTAATCGGGGAAGGTGCCGTCGATCAGCTTGCTGGTCAGGATCGCGCTGCCCAGGCCAAAGCGGATCTTGCTGGCCGACAGGGCGATGCCCACCGATCCTTCGACCTCGTCCAGCAGCTTGCGCAGTTCGCCGATGCATTTGCGCGGGATGATGATGCCGGGCATGCCGTCGGCGCCGTCCGGGCGGGTCACGGTGACGCGGGCGAGGCGATGGCCATCGGTCGCGGCGGCTTTCAGCACCGGCTGGTCGTCATCGGTGACGTGGAAATAGATGCCGTTCAGATAATAGCGCGTCTCTTCGGTCGAGATGGCGAATCGCGTCTTGTCGATGATCTGCTTGAGCGTCTCGGCCGGCAGCTCGAACGTCGTGGGCAGGTCGCCCTCGGCGATCACCGGGAAATCGTCGCGTGGCAGGGTCGACAGGTTGAAGCGGGCGCGGCCGGCCTGGATCAGCATCTTGCCATCGGCTGCATGCAGCGACACCTGGCTGCCTTCGGGCAGCTTGCGGGCGATGTCGAACAGCGTGTGGGCGGAAATGGTGGTCGCGCCGGGTTGTTCCACCTGCGCCGACACGCTTTCGACGATTTGCAGGTCAAGGTCGGTCGCCATCAGCTTGATCGCGCCATCGGCCGACGCCTCGATCAGCACGTTGGACAGGATCGGAATGGTATTTCTGCGCTCGACCACCGACTGGACGTGACTCAGGCTCTTGAGGAGCGTTGCGCGTTCGATGGTGGCCTTCATGTCCCTGTTCTGTCCGTTCTTTTAAGCCGATTGCCGGGCCTTCGGTCGAATCCCGGCGACAATGATGGATGCTCCTTCATAGCCGCTCGAACGCCTCCTGCAAGCGTCGCATGCAGGCTTTTGCCCTGTTGATCATCTGCCGGGGTTGCAAAAGGGGACGGCTTGGGCTTTGCCTCGACCATGCGCCGCACAACCTCTAGCGCCCTGGCCTTGCTGCCCCTCCTGCTGCTTGTGGCATCACCGGCCATGGCGCGCGATTCATTGGGCATTTTCGAAAGCTGGGGCGTTTTCCGGGATCCCGCGACACCGCGCTGCTACGCCATCGCCCAGCCGGTCGCGCGCCGC
>JAGVJS010000019.1 GCA_020051025.1 Sphingobium sp.
GCGTTGCAGCGGGCGCTGACGCGTGCTCCGGGAGAGCCAGCCAATTGGGTTGCGCTGGGCCGATTGCAGATCGCGGCGGGGGATCAGGCAGGCGCGATTGCAGCGGCGGATCGGGCGGTGGCGCTGGCGCCGAACGATGCGAAGGCGCTGACCCTGCGGGGGGAATTGACGCGCGCTCAATATGGCCTGACCGCTTCCCTGCCCTGGTTCGAACGGGCGCTGACGGCCAATCCCGATGCGGTTGCCACGCTGGAACAATATGCGGCAACACTGGCCGATGCCGGGCAGGCTAGTTGGATGCTGGGCCTGACCCGCCGCCTGCTGGCACTTGACCCCTCCAATCCGCGGGCCTGGATGATGCAGGCGGTGATGGCGGCGCGGGCGGGGCAGGGCAACCTGGCCCGAAAGCTGCTGGAGCGGACCAAGGGGCGGTTGGATAATGAGCCGGCCACCCGCCTGCTGCGTGGCGTGCTCCAATTGCAGGATGGCAATCCGATGCTGGCGGCTGAGGCATTGGCGCCGCTGGTCGCGGCCCAGCCGGACAACCGCCCGGCGCGCACCCTGCTGGCGCGGGCGCTGTATGATAATGATGATTTCGCGTCTGCCGCTACGATATTGGCGCCGATCGTGGCGCAGCGGGACGCCGATCCCTATGTATTGACGCTGGCGGCGCGGGTACAGGAGGCGCTGGGCAACCGGGCGATGGCCGACGACATGCTGACGCGGGCCAGCTGGCCGGTAAGGGCGTCGAGCGATTTTTTCGCCAGCGCGGCCGACAATGGACTGGTAGCCGGTTCGGGGCCGGCCAATGGGGCGACGGCGCGCGACAATATTCCTTATATCCGGGCGCTGCTCAGCACAGGCCGCAATGGTGAGGCTTTGGAGCGGGCGCGCCTGCTCAACCGGGCCAATCCCGGTGCGCCGGATGCATGGCTGATTCTGGGCGATGCGCTGAGTGCAGCGAGCCAGCCGCAGGAGGCCGCGCGCGCCTATGAGGTGGCGGCCAATATTCGCTTCGATCGCGGTGCCGCGCTGCGTCTGGCTGCCGTCTGGACCCGGATCGGCAATGCGCCGCATGCGCGGCAGGTGATCCGACTGTTCCTCAGTCAGAACCCCAATGATGTGGAGGCGCAGCGTCTGGCCGCTGACATGGCGATGCAGGCGCAGGAATGGCGCGGGGCGCGGCGGATGTTGCAGGCGGTGCGCGCAAAGATTGGCGATAATGACGCGGTGTTGATGGCCGATCTGGCTCGCGCCGCAATGGAGGATGGCGATCGCATTGCCGCGCGCGCCTATGCCGCCCATGCCTATCGTTTGATGCCGGGCAATCCTGTCACGGTCGACATGCTCGGTTGGGTATTGGCGCGTACTGGCGAGAAGGGCACGGCAGCGGTTGATTTGCTGGAAAAGGCTGTGGCATTGGCGCCCGGAGCGCCTGCGCTGCAACTGCATCTGGGGCAGGCCTATGCCGCAGCGGGACGCAAGCAGGAGGCGAAACTGGCATTGGGTCGCGCGGCTGCGGCGCGAGGCTTTGCCGGTCGGAAGGATGCTCTGGACGCGCTGGCGGCTTTGTAAGGTCAGGCGTCCTCGACAGGCTCAGGACCAACGGGTCAGGCGATTTATGCCTTTGCCAGGTCCAGATCGTCGATCCGCAGGCCAAGGCGCCTGATTTGGGCTGCAACCGGCGGCCAGACACTGTCAAGGAAACGTTCACGTTCGGCTTCGCGCAGGCGGCGGGTGGCACCGTCGGCGACGAACATGCCGACGCCGCGCTTCACCACGACAAGGCCATCGTCCTGAAAACTCTGATAGGCCTTGGCCACGGTCAGCGGATTGGCGCCCTGCGCAGCGGCGAAGGCGCGTACCGATGGCAACAGTTCGCCATCGGCAAACTCCCCATCGAGGATGGAGGCGGCAATGATCTCACGCAGGCGGAGATAGACGGGTTTGGATTCGTCGGCCATGGTGCATCAGTGCCATAATACAGCCATGCAGGTCAATCCACATCACTTGCCCGGCAAAGCTTTGCGGTCGTAATTATCTGTCCCAAGTCGAAACGATCGCATCATATTCTGGCCTTGGCCGCTCTTCCTGCGGCTTGCCCGGCGTGCCGATGAAGACGAAGCCTGCGATCTTTTCGCCGTCCTTGCCAAAGGCGTCGCGGACATCATCGTTGAAGCTGGGCCAGCCGGTCAGCCAGCCGCCGGCAAAGCCCAGCGCATGAGTGGCGTGGAGCAGGTTCATGATTGCGGCTCCGGCGGATAATTCCTGTTCCCAGAGCGGGATCTTGCTGCCCGCCACCGGGCTAGATAGCGCCACCACCAAGGTTGGCGCCTGATGGGCGAACTGGTGCATCGCTTCGATCTCCAGCCGCCCGGCATCCGGTTTTTCCACACGATAGGCGGCTTCCAGCAAGTCCGCCAGCGCATCCCGCTTGTCCTGTGACACGATCACGAAGCGCCATGGCGCCAGCTTGCCATGATCGGGGGTACGCAGTGCGACCTCCAATATCTGGCGCAGTTGCGCATCGTCCGGGCCGGGCGCGATCAGATCGCGGGGCTTGCCGGAGCGGCGGGTCTGAAGCAGGGCGAGCGGGGAGGAGAGGTCGTTGAACATCGCGCTGACAGATGGCGCGCGACATGCTTTGGCGCAAGGGTTCAGACGCACTTTTGACAGGGCGTGCCGATCCGCTCTAGGTTCGCTCCCATAAGCGGCGGCCGTCATGGTGAGCCGGACACAAGAATAAGCAAAGGGTGCCGAATGGCGACTTCGGACATGAGTGCCGCCGAGGCAGGGAAAACCTGGCTCGGCCATCCGCGTGGGCTGTATCTGCTCTTCTTCGCGGAAATGTGGGAGCGTTTCTCCTATTACGGGATGCGCGCCATCCTGATCTTCTACCTCACCAAACATTTCCTCTTCGGCGAGGACAAGGCCTATATCCTCTATGGCGCCTATACTTCGCTGGTCTATATCACCCCGGTCATTGGCGGCTATCTGTCCGACCGGTTTCTGGGACCGCGCAAGGCGGTGCTGGTCGGCGGCGTTTTCATCGCGATCGGCCATTTCCTGATCGCGATTACGGAAGGACCGGGCGGGCAGGATCCGCTGTTCCTCAACGGCTTTTACCTCGCGCTGGCTTCCATCATTGTGGGGACGGGCTTCCTCAAGGCCAATATCTCCGTGCTGGTGGGCGAACTCTATGACCGCGATGATCATCGCCGCGATCCAGCTTTCTCCATCTTTTACATGGGGATCAACATGGGCGGGATGCTGGGGCCGGTCGTCTGCGGCCTGCTGGGCGAACTCTGGGGCTGGAGTTGGGGCTTCGGCGCGGCCGGTGTCGGCATGTTGCTCGGCCTCGTCATGTTCGTGTGGCTGAAACCCTGGCTGCTGGGCAAGGGCGAGCCGCCCGCGCCGCAGCAGTTGCGCCAACCGATGGCTGCGGGGATCAGCCAGGAATGGACGATCTATCTGGCCGCAGCGCTGGGCGTGGCGGCGATCTGGATGGTGATCCGCTATGCCGAACTGCTGGGCTATGCGCTGCTGGGTTTCTCGGCACTGACCGTCGTTTACATCCTGTGGCGGACAGTGGGCACACTGAGCAAGATCGACCGCGACCGCATGTTCGCGGCGCTGTTCCTGATCGCGCTCAATCCGCTTTTCTGGGGTCTGTTCGAGCAGACGGGGTCGTCGCTCAACATCTTCACGGATCGCAATGTCGATCGCAACATGCTGGGCTGGGACGTTCCGGCATCTCTGTTCCAGTCGGTCAACTCGGTCTTCATCATCCTGCTCGCGCCGCTCTTTGCCGTGCTGTGGACCTTCCTTGACAAGCGGCGGCTGGAGCCATCCTCGCCTGCCAAGTTCGGCATCGGACTGGTGTTGTGCGGGGCGGGATTCCTGGTGCTGGTGGCTGGTGCGGCGATGGCGGGCGAGAATTTGACCCCCGTGATCTTCGTCTTTCTGATCTATCTGCTGCACACCATGGCGGAACTTTGCTTCTCGCCGGTGGGCCTGTCCGCCATGACGCGGCTGTCGGTGTCGAACATGGTCGGGCTGGTCATGGGGACATGGTTCCTGGCGATGGCGGCGGGCAATTTTATCGCTGGCCTCATCGCCCGCGCGACGGGCAGCGGCGAGGCAGGCAATGTCACGCAGGTGCTGGATGTCTATACGCAAATCGGCTGGTTCGCGATCGTAGTCGGGGGGCTGGTGCTGCTTGTCTCTCCCTATGTCACGCGACTGATGCATCTCGATCTGATCGGTTCGGAGGACAAGGCATGAATGGAGGCGGCAAATGGCTGCTGATCGCGGCGTTGCTGGCGGGGACCGCTGGCCCGATCGCGGCGAAGCGTGATAAGGCGGCGCAGCCCGCGCCATCGCAAGGGACTTCGGCGGAGCCGGACAATCCTTATCCATCGACCTACAAACCCTATCCGGGGCGGCCGACGGTGATCCGCAATGCCACCATTTTCGACGGCGAAGGCGGACGCATCGACAAGGGCGTGGTGTTCCTGAACGAAGGCCGGATCGTTGCGATCGGCGGCCCCGACACACCGATCCCGGCCGACATCGCCGTGTTCGACGGCACCGGCAAATATATCACCCCCGGCGTGATCGACATTCACAGCCATCTGGGCGTCTATGCCTCGCCCGGCGTCGATGCGCTGTCGGACGGTAATGAGATGACGTCGCCGGTGACGCCGCATGTCTGGGCCGAACATAGTATCTGGCCGCAAGATCCTGGTTTCGGCCGGGCGCTGGCCAATGGGGGCGTGACGACGCTCCAGATATTGCCCGGTTCGGGCAATCTGTTTGGCGGGCGCAGCGTGACGGTGAAGAATGTCCCCGCCCGCACCCAGCAGGGGATGAAGTTCCCCGGCGCGCCCTATGGCCTGAAGATGGCGTGCGGCGAAAATCCCAAGCGCGTCTATGGCGCCAAGGGGCGCGAGCCATCGACCCGCATGGGCAATCTGGCGGTCGATCGCCAGACCTGGATCAAGGCGCGAGAATATCAGAAGAAGCGCGCTGCTGGGAAGGACCAGACCCGCGACCTCGGCATGGAGACGCTGGCCGATGTGCTGGAAGGCAAGATCCTGGTCCAGAACCATTGTTACCGCGCGGACGAGATGGCGAACGTTATCGATATGTCGAAGGAGTTCGGCTACCGGATCACCGCCTTCCACCATGCGGTGGAAAGCTACAAGATTGCCGACCTGCTGCGCGAAAATGGCATCTGCTCGGCGATGTGGGGCGACTGGTACGGCTTCAAGATGGAAGCCTATGACGGGATCAAGGAGAATGTCCCGCTGGTGCATCAGGCCGGCGCCTGCGCCATTGTCCATAGCGACGATCAGGATGGCATCCAACGCCTGAACCAGGAGGCGGCCAAGGCATTGGGTGCGGGGCGGCGCATGGGGATCAATATTTCCGATGAGGCGGCCTGGACATGGCTGGCCATCAATCCGGCGCGAGCGATGGGGATCGACCAGCAGACGGGCAGCCTGAAGGTTGGAAAGATGGCCGACGTCGTGCTGTGGAACGGCAATCCCTTCAGCACCTATACGCGGCCGGAGAAGGTGTGGATCGACGGGGCGTTGATGTATGACAGCAGCAACCCCAAGCTGAAGCCTGTGACCGACTTCGAACTGGGCCAGATCGGCGCGGGAGATGTGAAATGACCGTACAAACAAACCTCCGTTCGCTTCGAGCGAAGTCGAGAAGCGGCAAGGGCATTTCCATCGTTTCTCGACTGCGCTCGAAACGAACGGCCCTTGCGATATTGGCTGCTGTCACCTCCACCCCCGCACTCGCTCAGTCCATCGCCATTACCGGCGCGACGCTGGCGATCGGGGATGGGTCGGAGCCGATCCAGAATGGCACCGTCGTCATCGCCGCCGGCAAGGTGGTGGCTGTCGGGGCGGGCGTGGCTGTGCCGGCCGGCGCGAAAGCCATCGACGCGGGCGGCAAATGGGTGACGCCCGGTATCGTGTCGGGCTTTTCGCGCGTCGGGCTGGCGGAAGTGCCGGGAGTGCGCGAAACCAACGACATGCGCGCGACCAAGTCGCCATTCTCCGCAGCAATCGACGTGGCGCCGGCGATCAACCCGTTCGCCAACCCGATCGCAATCAGCCGGACCGCTGGTATCACGCGCGCGGTCGTGGCCCCGGTTGCCGCCACCAGCATCTTCGCCGGACAGGGCGCAGTGGTGGATCTGGGCGCGGACATGAACCCGATCACCAAGGCGCGCGCCTTTCAGTATGTAGAGATGGGCGAGGCTGGCGCGGATGAGGCCGGGGGCAGTCGCGCGGCGACCGTCCTGACATTTCGCATGATGCTGCGCGAGGCACAGGAATTTGCCAGGGCGCCGGCCAGCTATGATGGCCGGTCGCGGGATGCACTGCTGAACCGCGTGGATGCCGAGGCGCTGGTGCCGGTCGTAACCGGGGCCATGCCGCTGATGGTGCATGTCGAGAGTGCGCGCGACATATTGACCGTGCTGTCGCTGCGGCAGGATTTCCCGGCGCTGAAGCTGATCCTGGCTGGCGCGACCGAAGGCTGGATGGTTGCGCCGCAGATCGTAGCGGCGAAGGTGCCGGTCATCACTGCGGGGCTGGAAGACCTGCCGTCCAGCTTCGAGAAGCTGGCGGCGACCCAGAGCAATGTGGGGCGCATGGTGAAGGCGGGGGTCAGCGTGTCCATGGGCCTGCTGACTGGCGACGATGCGCTGCAACTGCGCGCAGCGACCCAGCAGGCGGGCAATATGGTTGCGCTGACCAAAGTGCCGGGCGCGACGGGGCTGAGTTGGGGGCAGGCGTTGCGCACCATCACATCGGCCCCGGCCGAGGCGATGGGACTGGGCGATCGGTTCGGGTCGCTCAAGGCCGGCAAAGCGGGCGATGTGGTGATGTGGGACGGCGATCCGCTGGAAATGACGTCCGCCCCGGTCGCGGTGTGGATCGACGGGGTGCAGCAGCCGCTGGAAAATCGCCAGACCAAGCTGCGCGATCGTTATGCCACGCCGACCGAAGGGGCGATGCCCAAGGCGTATGAATGGTGAGAAGGGGAGGGGGCTGCGTTGGCGCATCGAGGCAACGTCGCTTCCCCCTCACCCAGCTTCGTCTAGGCAGCAAGCTGCCAAGTCTTCGCAGCCCTCTCCCTCAGGGAGAGGGATAAGGTGACGGCTATCTTGATCTGGCCCGGCCTCTTCCGCTAAGGGCCTGTCATTCGCATGGACCCGGTGAAATTCCGGGTGGCTATTCCGGCCGCCGATCCGCCGGACAACATCCCACATGATCCAACCCGATGCGCCGTCCGATTGCGGCGTCATGTGCCTTGTTGTGGACTTTCTATGACCGATATATTGACCCGATACCGCCGGCAGTGGTTTGTCGACGCGACCTCTGCGCGGCGCGATGCGCTGGCCGGGATCGTCGTTGCGCTGGCGCTGATCCCCGAAGCCATCGGCTTTTCCATCATCGCCGGGGTCGATCCCCGCGTTGGCCTCTATGCCTCCGTTGCGATCGCGATGACGATCGCGCTGATCGGCGGGCGGCCGGGCATGATTTCCGCCGCCACCGCCGCCGTTGCCGTGCTGGTCGGCCCGCTGGTGAAGCAGCATGGCGTCGATTATCTGTTCGCGGCCACCATAGTGATGGGCCTGATCCAGATAGTGGCCGGGCTGTTGAGGCTGGACCTGCTGATGCAGTTTGTGTCGCGATCCGTCATCACCGGCTTCGTCAATGCGCTGGCGATCCTGATCTTCATGGCGCAGTTGCCGCAACTGACCGATGTGAGCTGGCACACTTATGCCATGGTCGCAGCGGGGCTGGCGATCATCTATCTGTTCCCGCGCGTGACAAAGGCGGTGCCTTCGCCGCTGGTGGCGATCCTTTCGCTGACCGCGATCAGCCTGTGGCTGGGGCTGCCGGTGCATAGCGTGGGCGACATGGGGCAGTTGCCGGAAGGGCTGCCGAGCTTTGCCCTGCCGCAGGTGCCGCTGACGCTGGATACGTTGCGCATCATCGCGCCCTACTCGATGACGATGGCGGCGGTCGGGCTGCTGGAATCGATGCTGACGGCGCAGATCGTCGATGACATGACCGATACGGACAGCGACAAGAAGAGCGAAGCCATGGGGCAGGGCGGGGCGAATATCGTCGCGGCGCTGTTTGGCGGCATGGGCGGCTGTGCGATGATCGGGCAGTCGGTCATCAATGTGACGTCGGGCGGACGGGGGCGTTTCTCGACCTTCGTGGCCGGGGGCTTCCTGCTGTTCCTGCTCGCCGTGCTGGGACCGTGGGTCGGGCAAATGCCGATGCCGGCGCTGGTCGCAGTCATGCTGATGGTGTCGATCGGCACGTTCAGCTGGAATTCGATCCTGAACCTGCGCCGGCATCCGCCGACATCGTCTGTGGTGATGCTGGTGACGGTGGTGGTCGTGGTCGCCACCCGCGACCTGTCGATGGGCGTGCTGGCCGGGGTGCTGCTGTCGGGCCTCTTCTTTGCCGGCAAGGTGCAGCGGATGTTTGCAGTCGAGAGGAGCGAGGAAGACGGGCGGGCGGTCTATCGCGTGACCGGCCAGATATTCTTCGCGTCGGTCGATCGCTTCACCCGCGCTTTCCAGATGGAGGATAGCGCCAGTTCAATCCTGATCGACGTGTCGGGCGCGCATTTCTGGGATATTTCGGGTGTCGGAGCGCTCGACAAGATCGTCGCGCGGCTGCGCCGGGACGGGCGAGAGGTTGACGTGGTGGGCTATAATCGCGCCAGTGCCGATCTGATCGACCGCTTTGCCCTGCATGACAAAACCGGAGTCGCGTTGGGCGCCGTACCGCATTGAAAAGAAGCGGATTATTCGGGCGGGTGAGACAGCGAACTGGACAGATGTTTCGAGATTTTCGCGTTCGCGGAGTGCGAAGCATCATTTCCTATTCGAGTAAGAAAATTTCCTACGGGGTGCGGCCCTATTTGTCGGTCGCGCCCCAGATGTCGCTGGTCTTCACATAGCCGCGCTGGCCTTTCGCATCGAAGGCGCACCAGCTGCCCGAGCAGTCGCTGAGGCGGCCCACGACGCCGCGTTGGGCACGGAACAGCGCGCGGGCGCCGTCGCTGGCGGATTCCCGCAAGGGGGCTTCTTCGGACCGGACGATCGCGGTCGGCGTGTCGCTGAGCAGGCGGACGTGCATCCAGCCCTGCGCGCCATCGGCATCCTCCACCTTGCGCCACAGGCCCAGCACCTGCACCACCTTCACCGGCAGGTCGCGGCGGCGGTAGATCCAGTTGGACGGATAGTCGAGGCTCGGCCCGACGCGCATGCGCGCCTCGTCATGCGAGAGGGAGGCCCAATAGGGCGTCTTCTTGGCCGGGCCGGCGAACGCCGTGCCGCTTGCCGCAAAAGTCGCCCCGAGGGCCGCAGCCATGCCCACGCCCAGCAACAGACGCTTCAATCCAGACCCATTGCCGATGTCACCCATGATTGTCCCTTACTCCCTGCCGGGGCGCCGCGACAAGCGCTGATCTTGCGGCATGCGCCATATCCGCTTGACCGGGCGCGCAGGCGGGAATAGCGGCAAGGATATGGCCCAAAAACCGCGCATGACTCAACCGCGTCCCGCCAAGCCGCGCGTCATCGTCACGCGCCGCCTGCCACCCAATGTGGAGGCGCGCATGGCCGAATTGTTCGACGCCAGCTTCAATGTCGGCGACGTTGCGATGAACCGCACCGAACTGGCGCGGGCGATGGCCCAGTGCGACGTGCTGGTCCCCTGCATCAGCGATCCTATCGATGCGAGCCTGATCGATGGTGCGCCGGAGCGGCTGCAACTGATCGCCAGTTTCGGCAGCGGGGTCGATCATATCGACCTGACAGCCGCGCGGAAGAAGGGCATCATCGTCACCAATATGCCCGGCGTCCTGACTGAGGATACGGCGGACATGACGATGGCGCTGATCCTGTCCGTCCCCCGTCGGCTGGCGGAAGGGGAGAAGCTGGTGCGGGCCGGCGAATGGCGCGGCTGGAGCCCGTCGGGCATGCTGGGCCACCGCATCGGCGGCAAGAAACTGGGGATCATCGGCATGGGGCGGATCGGCCGCGCCGTGGCGCGTCGTGCCCGCGCCTTCGGCCTGTCGATCGCCTATCATAACCGCCATCGCCTGCCGTTCGAGGTGGAGCAGGAACTGGAGGCGGAATGGCATGGCGATCTGGATGGGCTGCTTGGTGAGAGCGATATCGTGTCGATCCATTGTCCGCTCAATGCAGACAGCCGTGGGATGATCGATGCCCGGCGGATCGCGCTGATGCCGGCACATGCCTATCTGATCAACACGTCGCGCGCCGAGATTACCGACGAGCAGGCGTTGATCGCGGCGCTGGACGAAGGGCGGATCGCGGGGGCGGGTTTCGACGTCTATACTCATGAGCCGGCGGTCGATCCACGATTGCTGTCGCTGTCCAACGTCGTACTGCTGCCGCATATGGGATCTGCGACCTTCGAGGGGCGCGATGCGACGGGCGCGCGGGTGATCGCCAATATCCGGACCTGGGTGGACGGCCATCGGCCGCCCAATCAGGTGCTGGAGGGCTGGGTCTGAGGGTTTTGATCGAACCACTGTTCGGCTGAATTTTTCGTTCTACGTCTGCCGCAAACCGTCATGCTGACCTGTTTAGCTGGGCTGGTCTTCGGCTCAGCATCCATCTTTCCCCGCATGCGACGGGGCGTGGCGCGCAATGAATGGATCCTGAAACAAGTTCAGGATGACGTTGCTTTTAGGGGCAAGCCGGTGCGCGATCAGGCCGTGGCGAGTTGGTCCTTGAGGCCGTTCACAACCATATGGCCATGGGCCACGGATTCATGTGCCTGGCGGACGACGGCCTGGGTTTCGACGTCGATCGCCTCATCCTTCAGCACTCGCTCGAACTCCTCGCGCAGATAGTCCTCGCCGCGGTCGATCGCCTGAATGACGGCCTTGTCGCCGCCGCCGAGCGCCACGAAGATATCCTCCATCCGGCGATGGACGGTGCCGGCCATCGAGCCGAATGCATTGGGCTTGCCGCCCAGCGTGCGGCTGCGATCCTGTAACAGGTCGACGGCCTTGGTGCGTTCGGTCGCCAGATCGCGGAAGAGAATCTGATATTCGGGTGACTTCACCTTGTCGGCGCTATGTTCATAACCCTTCACACTGTCGATCAGGGTCGTGATCAGATCGTCCAGCTTGCTGATGGCATGGTTGTTCGACATCGCCTTCTCCTTTCGATCAGGAAACAACTGCCGATCGCTGCCGATTGTTCAATCAAGCACCTGAAAATCGACCTTAATCCTGCGTTATCCATCTTCGTGGCGGGGGCGGAACAAGTGGCAGGATCGTCGGTTGAAGCGGCATTACCCTCCCACGGAAGGACGCTTTCCATGATTAAGCTTGCGATCATTTCCCTCGTCATTGCCGCCGTGCTGGCTCTGCTCGGTTTCGGTGGCGCGGCCGGTACTTTTGTCGGCATCGCGAAGATCCTGTTCTTCATCGCCATCGCCGTGTTCGTGCTGTTCCTGGTGCTGGGCATATTGGCTGGCAAGGGCATCAAGAACGCGATAGACTAAGGCCAACGGTTTGATATCTAGTCGCCTGAAAGCTTTACTAGGTTGATGAGGTTGGCCATGCGGCCGGTCACTTGAATGATTACGCCGCGCTTTTCGGGGCTGCCGCTTATGGTGACACTGCCGATCAGCTCGCGAATGGCAGTGTCGCGCGAGCGCCGGAGACGCCTCCAGCGCCGAGCGCGGCGTCGAGTTCGGCGACATAGCTGCGATAGCGATCGACGGCCCCGCTCGACAATTCGAGCGGGGCCTCGTTATTCATGCCAGCAATCTGCCGATGGACGTCAGCAAGCTCGGACCGAGCAACGCTGAGCCGATCTTTGAACTCCGCGAATTCGCCTGCTCCATCTTCGATCGCGTCTATGAGACGCGCGATCTTCGCAGAGAGGGTTTCGGCCTGGTGCTCCAAGGGAGCACGGTTTTTATCGGCTTCGCCTTTGCGTGCGCGGATACCAGCATTGTAACGCTCTACGAAGAACGTGATAGCATCCGTGTCCAGCAGAGCTTGTTTCAGCTGACCTAGCACCTGCGTTTCGTAAACGCTGGTGCTGATGATGCGGTTGTTCGAACATTTGGCTTTGTCGCATTGATTGGTGCAGCCCCATTTATCGGGGCCGATTATGGACCAAGTGCCACCACATTCGCCACATTTTCCGAGCCGCGACAGGAGTCGCTTCGGGCGCGGCGGCCCAGGCTGACGCTTTTCTGATTTACTGGCATAGGGCGCGTAAATACGCTGTGCCGTCGACCATCGTTCATCGGAGACGATCCGAAGATGAGGGAGTTCGACGGATCTCCATTCTTCAACAGGTTGGATGCGTACCAGCGCCTTTTTAGTCTTGGGGTGATGGTAGCGGCGGGTTCGACCATAGACCCTGACGCCGCGATAGAGATCCTTGCGCAGAATGCCGGTAGCCCGGCCCCGGCTGCCGTGGACGGTATAGGTGCGCCATACCTTACCCCCCGGAGCCGGGATTCCTTCATCATTGAGCCGCTTCACGATCGTCTGCGCAGATGCTCCTGCTATCGTCTCGTTAAAAATGCGCCGGATGAACGCGGCTTCATCTTCATTGATTTCAAGCAGGCCACGGACGAGTTCGCCATCTTCGCCAATCTTCCTGACCACGCGATAGCCGTAGGCGCGGCCACCTGTATTCAGGCCGCGACTGTGCGTCCCTTTTTTCCGCGTCTTATCCGATCTGCCAGATCCTTAAGAAAGCGGTTCCGTTCCCGCGATCTGATTGCGACCAAGTTCGATAAACTTGACGCCCAGCCTACGCTGCACCTATTAATCTGAAAAATGTAGGAACGTGATGGTGGAAATAATTAATGTAAATCAAAGCGATAATCTCACCGTCCCGATCGTGAGGAAAAGTTCCTACAGAAGCACCAGTCCGAACATGCTTAATGTGGAATTGGTACCTGAACGATGGAGAGTGCCGTGGTTGAAGATCACAGGGCGTCGCCGAGCCGAGATACCTGCAGCCCACGTGTGCTTGGCTAAAAATGCGATCGTGTTCAGCCAAGGCGCAGTGTTGACATCTGATAATAAATTTATCGAGGAAACGCTTCCTCCGACCCCAATCGCTCCACCAGCCGGCCCCGTTAAATACGTCCCTGGACACGTGGCGTTGCTACGCAAACCAGGCGACAACAACTATGGTCACTGGTTGGTAGAGATGTTGCCGCGTGTCAGGGAGTTCCGCGCAGTATTAGGTAAACATATTCGATTTGCGATCCCTGCAAATCCGTTCGCCATGAAAGACACTCGTCGGGAAACATTGGCTTGGCTGAATGTGGCGGAACCTGATATCATCTGGCTAAACAATGAGCCTACCCGTTTCGACGAAGTTTCGTTTATAACTTCCAATTCCATTCATAGCCATACTCACGATTGTTTTGGCATTCGTAATGTAGTCAAAAAAGCCGTTCACGGGAAAGATTGTGGTAGTGGTAGAAAACTATACGTTGCACGCGATGAATCGATTAGGCGGGCAATAACGAACGGCGTAGAAGTTCGAAATCTATTTGAAAATAACGGGTTTGATACGGTTTTTCCTGAGAAAATAAATCTCAGTGAACAGGTAAAATTATTCAGAAGCGCTGATGTTGTTGCGGGCGTGTCGGGAGCGGCGCTTACCAATCTCATGTGGATGCGGCCAGGTACGAAAGTCTTGTCGCTCAACCCCAACTTGGGGTACGAATTTTTCTTTTGGGATTTAGCAAACATAATGGATGTGGGGTTTTCCATTATATTTGGCCAAGCAACTGATGAAACGAAAGGTGTCCATAGCGATTTTACTGTGGATTTAAGTCTTATAAATGAATGGATTACGGGGCTTGAGTAAAGATCATATGACGTGTTTGCAAAAAAATATGATTACAGAAATTGCTGAAGAATACGGCTGTCTGTGCACGAATTGAGCACTACAAGTGCAAATATTCCCGCTGTTGAATTAACGGTGCTAAGGGGCTGTTTCAGAACACTATCGTAACGGTGGACGGCCGAGCTTTGATATGATTCCGAGGGGGCGACACCAACCTTGGAGCCATCATGTGGAACCCGACCGCCCGCGCGCATCATAGCCGCGCGCAGCTTCGTTATGGAAGCGATCTTACCGATGCGGAATGGCATTTGATCGAACCGTATTTGCCCGCGCCATGCCAATGCAGGCGGCGACGGCGTTGGCCGATGCGGGAGATCATCGAGGCCATTTTCTATTTGCTGCGGGCAGGATGCCCCTGGCGGCTTTTACCTGACAGCTTTCCGCCATGGCCGACGGTCTACCGCTGGTTCTGCACTATGCGTGACAATGGAATATTCGAAAGTCTCAACCATCATCTCGTCCAGATGGACCGCGTTCGCGCAGGGCGAGAAGCGATGCCGTCAGCGGCGGCCATCGACAGCCAGACCCAAGTTGAACAGTGCCAGCGGAACACGCAGAGAACGTGAGCTAGTAAGTATCTGATATTGCTGGGCGTGGATTTGGTGGCAAAACCGGGTGTGCTAA
>JAGVJS010000041.1 GCA_020051025.1 Sphingobium sp.
ATCGCGACCCGCTACGACAAAACCGTCCTATCCTTCGAGAGCTTCCTAAACCTCGCCGCTGCAAGGCTGTGGTTGAAATCTTTTGTCAACACGACCTAAGCCCTATGTTTGCGCATCTCCAAACCGCAAAAGGGCGGGGTCTGCATCCAGACCCCGCCCTTTTGCGGTTTGCGATCAGCGGCGCTGTTATTTCGGCGCCAGCACCATCAGCATCTGGCGGCCTTCCATGCGCGGATAGGCTTCCACCTTAGCGATTTCGGCGACATTTTCGGCTACGCGCTGAAGCAGGGCCATGCCGAGCTGCTGGTGGGACAGTTCGCGGCCACGGAAACGCAGGGTGATCTTCACCTTGTCGCCGTCGCCGATGAAATCATGGACCTTCTTCATCTTAGTATCATAGTCATGATCGTCGATGTTCGGACGCATCTTGATCTCTTTGAGTTCCTGCGTCTTCTGGGTCTTGCGGGCGATGTTCGCCTTTTTCTGGGCTTCGTACTTGAACTTGCCGATGTCCAGGAACTTGCAGACCGGCGGGTCGGCGTTCGGCGAGACTTCAACCAGGTCCAGGCCCACATCGGCGGCCTGCTCGATCGCCTCCTGCGTAAACATCACACCGAGATTTTCGCCTTCGTCATCAATCACGCGCACCTTGGGCACGGTGATGAATTCATTATAGCGAGGGCCGGACTTCGGCGGCGGCGCCAGCGGGCGGCGCATCATCGGGGGACGTATAGCAGTATCTCCTATGGTCGTTGCAGAAACGAGTGGCTCTTAGCGGCTTTTGGGCAAAGCCGAAAGGGGTCCGTAATACCGCCGTAACGGAATTACGAACCCTTGTGGCATTGCTGCCTCACCGCATATCGGGTGCGCGGGCCTCGATTGCAAGACGCGAAATGACATCGTCGAGCGACAGGAAGCTTTGCCCTTCCTTGCCCAGTTCGCGCAGCGCTACGGTGCCTTCATCCGCCTCGCGGCGGCCCACGACGAGGAGATTGGGCACTTTGGCCAGCGAATGTTCGCGGACCTTGTAGTTGATCTTCTCGTTCCGCACGTCGATTTCGGCGCGGATTCCAGCCGCGCGCAGCTTTTCCACGGCGGCCTTCGCATAATCGTCCGCGTCCGAAACGATGGTCGCGACGACCGCCTGCACCGGGGCGAGCCACAGCGGGAATTTGCCCGCATAATGTTCGATCAGAATGCCGATGAAGCGTTCATAGCTGCCGAAAATCGCGCGGTGGAGCATGACCGGGCGGTGGCGTTCGCCATCCTCCGCAATGTAGCTGGCGTCGAGTCGTTCGGGCAGCACGCGGTCCGACTGGATGGTGCCGACCTGCCATGTCCGGCCGATCGCGTCGGTCAGATGCCATTCCAGCTTGGGCGCGTAGAAGGCGCCTTCGCCCGGCAATTCTTCCCAGCCGAATTCCGGCGTGTTGAGACCGGCGGCGGCGACCGCGTTGCGCAGTTCCTCCTCCGCCTTGTCCCACATCTCTTCGGTGCCGAAACGCTTTTCGGGGCGCAGCGCCAGCTTGATCGAGTAGGTGAAGCCGAAATCCTTGTAGATGCGGTCGGCCAGCGCGCAGAAGGCGCGGACTTCCTCCACGATCTGGTCTTCGCGGCAGAAGATATGCGCGTCGTCCTGCGTGAACTGGCGCACCCGCATCAGGCCGTGCAGCGCGCCATGCGGCTCGTTGCGGTGGCAGCAGCCATTTTCGTAGAAGCGCAAGGGCAGGTCACGATAGCTTTTGATCCCCTGACGGAAGATCAGGACATGCGCCGGGCAGTTCATGGGCTTGAGCGCCATCCAGTCGGCGTCATCCGACACCAGCGGGCCTTCATCATCGACATTGGGCACTTCGTCGGGGATCACGAACATATTCTCGCGATATTTGCCCCAGTGACCGGACGTTTCCCACTGGCGGGCGTCCATCACCTGCGGCGTCTTCACCTCGCGATAGCCCGCATCGTCGATGGCGCGGCGCATATAGGCTTCCAGTTCGCGCCAGATCAGATAGCCCTTGGGGTGCCAGAAGACGCTGCCATGCGCTTCCTGCTGAAGGTGGAACAGGTCCATTTCCGCGCCCAGCTTGCGATGGTCGCGCTTGCCCGCTTCTTCCAGCCGCGTCAGATGCTCGGCCAGCTGCTTTTTGTTGAGCCAGCCGGTGCCGTAGATGCGGCTCAGCATCGCATTCTTCTGATCGCCGCGCCAGTAAGCGCCCGATACGCGGGTCAGCTTGAACGCCGCCGGGTCCAGCTTGCCGGTTGAGGCGAGGTGCGGGCCGCGGCACATGTCATACCAGCCGTCGCCGCTGTGGTAGACGGTCAGCTCCTCGCCCTGCGGCAGTTCGGCGGCCCATTGCGCCTTGAACGTCTCGCCAGCCGCTTCCCATTGCGCGATCAGCGTGTCGCGGGCGATGACTTCGCGGCGCAGCGGCTTGTTGGCGGCGATGATCTTGCGCATTTCCGCCTCGATCGCGGGCAGGTCTTCCTCGGTAAAGGGCCGATCCTTCGGCGCGAAATCATAATAGAAGCCGTCGTTCGTGGCCGGGCCGAAGGTGATCTGCGTGCCGGGGAACAGCGCCTGCACCGCTTCGGCCAGGACATGCGCGAAGTCATGGCGCGCCAGTTCCAGCGCGTCGGCCTCGTCCTTGCTGGTCACTAGAGCCAGCTGCGAATCCTGCTCCAGCGGGCGGCCGATGTCGCGCAGTTCGC
>JAGVJS010000414.1 GCA_020051025.1 Sphingobium sp.
ATGGTGCCGGCGAAGGCCGCGGCCGGCGTGGCGAGGGCAATGACGATGGCGGCGCGGCTGACGCCACGGAGAATGCGACTCATGATGGACTCCCTGTTGGCGAAGAGGGTCCAGCGGCGCACACCGCAACGCCCCCATCGCTTCGGGGGCGCAATTGCGGTCCTTTCCTTACGGCTTCATGCCGTTTCAGTTACAGTTTGATGAAATGCGGAAGCGTTGCAAATTATTACAATGGATCGGACGCCCAGCGCTTCAGGCGCGCATAGAGGCCTGCGATCACGCCTGCGAATACCAATATGGCGAGTGGCACAGACCAGTGATTTTCGGCTACCAACGCCAGCGGCGCATCGCTGTCAGTGCTGGCGACGATGCCGGCAAAGGCGACGCCGAACAGGCTTTCGCCGACGATGAAGCCGGTCGCCATCAACACGCCCATGCGCTCGGCAAATTCCGGATTCGCCTGACGCAGCGCCCAGCGGTTATAGATGTGGCCGACCAGCGCGCCGACCGGGATCAGCAGGGTCAGCGCCATCGGCAGATAGATGCCCATGCCGACCGCGAGCGGCGGCAGGCGCAGCTTGCCCGCCCTGCCCAGCAGTTCGTCGATCGCGATCACGACCACGCCGATGCCGGCACCGATGCCGATCAGGTTCCAGTCGAGGTCGCCGCCCAATACGCCCTTGGCCAGCGCCGAGATCAGCGCGGCCTGCGGTGCGGGCAGGGCACTGTCCTTGGCGCCGGGTGCGCCAGCGAAGCCGAAGGCGCTGTTGAGCAGGTCGAGCACCGGCGGGATGACCAGTGCGCCGAAGATTACACCCAGGATCAGGGCAATCTGCTGTTTCCACGGCGTTGCACCGACCAGTTGGCCGGTCTTCAAGTCCTGAAGATTGTCGTTGGAGATGGTCGCGATGCCGAAAATGATCGCGGTAGTGAACAGCGCATAGGCGATCAGCGCCTGCGTCTGCGACGGATCGCTATGGCCCGATCCATAGATGGCGGCCAGCAGCAGCGACGCGCCCAGCACGGCAAGGATGCCCACGCCCGAAATCGGGCTGTTCGACGCGCCGATCAGGCCGGCCATATAGCCACAGACGGAAGCGATGACGATGCCGGCAACCAGCACATAGGCCAGGGTCAGGCCAATGACCGGTGCCGGATTGGCGGCGATCGGCCCACCCTGCGCAAAGACCCACAGCAGCACGCCGATCGGCAGCAGTGCGGCGACGATAGTGCCGCCGACGATGCCGATCGGCAGGTCGCGTTCGCTGATGTCCAGGCTGGCGGCATTGCCGGACTTGCGCGCGGCATTGGCGACCAGCGCGGACCGGATGCCGCTGACGATCGGGCCAAGAATCTTGAGCAGGGTCCAGATCGCCGCGATGCCGATCGTACCAGCGCCAATGAAGCGCGCCTTCATGCGGAAGGCGATGCCCACGATATCGGACAGTTCAGCGCCGGCCGGCAGCGGCGTTGTGAGATAAGGAACCAGGCCGGTCCAGCTGATCAGCAGGCCGATGAACATGGCAACGCCGACCGACAGGCCGACCAGATGGCCGACACCGATCAGCGCCATGGAAAAGCTGGTGGAAACGGAGGTGGCGCCGGCGCCGAACTTGAAGAAGGTGGCGGCTTCCTCGGCCAGGATGCGGGTCTTGGCGATGATCGAGAAACCGGCAGCGGCAACCGCGCTGGCGACGATGGCGGCCAGGCCGCGCTTGTTTTCCTCAAGCCCTTCGCGCGAACCTGCGCCGACCTTCAGCACTTCGGCGGCAGCGACGCCTTCGGGATAGGGGAGGTCGGACCCGGTGACGAGCGCGCGACGCAGCGGCACCGAATACATCACGCCCAATATGCCGCCCAGAGCGATGGTGCAGGCGGACAGCCAGTAAGGAAAGCCCTGCCACCATCCGATGATGACCAGGCCCGGCAGCACGAAGATGATGGCCGACAATGTGCCGGCGGCGGAGGCGATGGTCTGGACGATGTTGTTTTCCAGGATCGTGCCGGTTGCAAACAGGCGCAGCACCGCCATGGAGATGACGGCAGCGGGGATCGACGTCGCGAAGGTCAGGCCGATCTTGAGGCCCAGATAGACGTTCGCCGCCGTGAAGACGAGGGTGATGAGCGCGCCGAGTATGACCCCGCGCAGCGTCAGTTCGGCCATCGCATGGGTCTGCGCGCCCTGGCCCTTTACGTCCGTCATCACCTTAATTCCCTTGGCTTGGCAGCTTTATCAAACGGCCTGTAATAATGTTGCTTGGGCGTGGATCAATCGGAAAGTGGTTTTAGGAGGCGTTTCTGGCCGTTGCGGCGGGCGGTAAATGGTCGAGCCAGGCATCGACCAGCCTCGTCCAGCGTTGATAGCCGCGCGCGTTCATGTGCAGCCCGTCGGGGGTGAAGAGTGAGGCATCGGGCAGGCCGTCGCGGGCAAGCAGCACCGTGCCGACGTCCAGATAATCGAAACCTTCCGCCTTCGCCTGCGCAGCGATGGCGGCGTTGACCTGCGCCATTTTGGGCCGCAGCGTCCAGCGGATCGGGCTGGGTTTGAGGGACAACCAGGCGATGGAAGCGCGCGGGTAATCCGCCCGCAATGTCTTCAGCAGCGTCAATATGTCACGCGACACTGCTTCGGGCGATGTGCCGCCCGCCAGATCATTCTCGCCGACATAGACGACCACCGACCGGGGCGGGACGGGGGGCAGCAGCCGCTTGTAATAATGGAGCACATGGGCTGTGGTCGCCCCGCCAAAGCCGCGGTTGACCGTTCCGATATCATGGAAGCTGCCGGCTATGTCCCACAGGCGGATGCTGGAACTGCCCAGGAACAATGTGGCGTCGCGTACCGGCAGGCCTGCGCTGTTCGCCTTGGCAAAGGCTTCTATCTCTCTGGAGAAGGGGAAGGCCGGATCGGCGTTGGG
>JAGVJS010000359.1 GCA_020051025.1 Sphingobium sp.
CGCGCCGATGATGGTGCCGCCCGTGCCATTGTCCCGGCAGCGATAGCCGCCGCGATAGCCGCGATAGCTGTTGCGGTAATAGCCGTCGCCACGATAGCCGCGATACCCGTTGTGACCGCGCCAGCCACGATCACCGCGCCAACCACGGTCGCCACCCCAGCCACGGTCATAACCGCCACGATAATGGTCACCACGCTCATAGCCACCACGATAATGTTGCGCGTTGGCCGGGGCGGCCGTCACAACCATGGAAGCGGCGCCCATCGCCAGAACGGCTCCCAGATTAACAAGAAACTTCATCTTCATGGCGCTTCTCCTCATATTGCCATCCTCTTGGGCGGCCGCTGAAAAGAACGGGATTGCCCTTCGATTGCACCCCTTATGACCGATTCGCCTTGAGCCGAGCCTGAATAGGGATGTCAGCCGCCGTTCACGTGCGCACCATCCGTCACAGCCCTGCTGCGCCCTGTCGGATTATCCCCTATGGCAAGCGCGATGCAGCGAATCCTGATCGTCCTCTTCCTTGCCATCTTGCTGCTGCCGGCTCCGCATATGGGCAAACCGGAAATGGTGCGCCCCGGCACATTGCTGGTCACCGCCCGCGCCCTGCCGCTCAGCAGCACCGATCCCGGCCTTACCCAGGTCGGCGCGCTCACCTATCTGGGCGGCTGGCAACTGGAGAGCGACAATCCCGGTTTCGGCGGCATTTCGGCGCTGCTGGTGTCGCCGGCGGGCGACATATTGGGGCTGAGCGATTCCGGCATATTGATGGGCTTCCGCGTCGCGCCCGGTGCCGGGCAGGGCCATCCCTTCATCGCCCCGCTGCCGATCCGCCCACAGGATCGTCATCGCCCCTGGTGGGCGTGGGATTCGGAAAGCCTGACCCATGATCCGGCGACCGGCCGCTATTGGGTGGGCTTTGAACTGCAACAAGCCATCTGCCGCTACGCCCCCGGATTCGCGCGGGTGGAGGCATGCCGGACCTGGCCGGAGATATTCGCCTGGCCAAAGACCGGGTCGATCGAATCTCTCACCCGCCTGCCCGACGGCCGCTTTCTGGCGATCGGCGAAATGGGGATGACCGCGGACGGCCGGCACGACAGCCTGCTTTTCGCCGGCGATCCCGCGGAAAAGGACACGCCCGATCCCATGCACCTGCGCTACACCGCGCCGCGCGGCTATCGCCCGACCGATGCGGTGGCGCTGGACGACCGGCACCTTCTGGTCCTCAACCGCCGCCTGACCGTGGAGCAATTATTTACCGGCGTGATCGCCATCGTCGACCTCCCCGAAAAGCTGGAGCCGGGCACAGAACTCAAGGCTCGCACGCTTGCCCGGCTGGCTCCGCCGTTACTGGCCGACAATTATGAGGGGCTGGCGGTATCCCATGAAAATGGCCGCCCGGTCATCTGGATCGTGTCCGACGACAATCACGAATTCTTCCAGCGCACATTGCTGCTGAAATTCGCGATGGAATGAACGGTGTGACGACAAAGGACAACTTGTCCTCAATCGAACTACCCCTCCCCCGTTCGGGCTGAGCCTGTCGAAGCCCCGCCCTTCCTTCCTACGCGAGCGCAGAAAAATAACCCTTCGACAGGCTCAGGGCGAACGGGTGCATAATTCTGAGCCGCTTGCAGCCCGCCCTGAGCCAAATTCCAACGCAAAAAAGCGGCCCGGTGAGGGGCCGCTCCTTATGCCGAAACGAATCGGTCAGAAATCAGGCTGCGACGGCAGCCTTCTTCTTGACGATGTCGCGCTTCAGGCGACGGGCCTTCAGCGACAGCTTTTCGTCGTTGGTCTTGACCAGCCAGTTGTCCAGGCCGCCATTATGTTCGACCGAACGCAGGCCGTGGGTCGACACGCGCAGCTTCACGGTGGTTTCCAGCGTCTCGGAGATCAGCGACACGTTCTGCAGGTTCGGCAGGAACACGCGCTTGGTCTTGTTATTGGCGTGGGAAACATTGTGACCCACCTGGCGACCCTTACCGGTCAGCTCGCAAATGCGCGACATAGTCAATCAACCTTTGAAATTCGGGTTCGTTCGGAAAGCCGCGCCGATAACGGGATTCGTACGTCCCGTCAAGCCGGCTAACGGGTCTCGCAACCCTTTCCCCGACATGCGCGTTGGATGGGTCGTTAATGCAAAGGAGGCCGAAATGCGAGTCATTGGTGGATTGCTGGTCATTATCTTGCTCGTGCTCGCCGGCGGCATCGCGACCGGCTTTATCGACCTGCAAAAGACGCAGGACGGACGACTGCCCGAAGTCGCGGTCAAGGAAGGCGCCTTACCCAAATATGAGGCGAACGTGGCCAAGGTGCAGGTCGGCACGCGCAAGGAAACCGTCGAAGTCCCCACGGTGGACGTGAAGAAGCCCTAACTTCCTTCAGTTCCCATCTTCCTGTAACGGGCGGGGCGATGGTCCCGCCCTTCCCCCTGCCTGCGCCGATGCGCCGTGCCCTCGACCTGGCCCGCGCGGCCGAGGCGGCGGGCGAAGTGCCGATCGGCGCCGTCGTCACGAAAGATGGCACGATCATCGGCGAGGGCGAGAATCGCAACCGCCGCGACCATGATCCCACCGCCCATGCCGAAATCGTCGCCATGCGCGCGGCCGCGACCCATCTGGGCGACCATCGCCTGACCGGCTGCGACCTGTGGGTGACACTGGAACCCTGCCCCATGTGCGCAGGCGCGATATCGCATGCGCGCATCGCCCGCCTCTATTATGCGGTGGGCGACCCCAAGGGCGGCGCCATCGAACAAGGGCCGCGCCTCTTCGCCCAGCCGCAATGCCTGCATCGCCCAGACGTCTATGGCGGCCTTGCCGAAGCCGAAGCTTCAGCGCTGCTCCGCGACTTTTTCGCCGCCCGGCGCTGAATAGTCGATGCGGTAAAGCTGATAGGGCAGCGTCATGCCCGTCTTCAGCGTCACCGGCACCAGCCAGTTCGGAATCGTCCCCCGCATCAGCCCGGCATAGAAGCCGCGTGGGCTGCGCGACTGGTAAATCGTCCCTTCCGGGAAATTGGGGCAGACCAGCAGATAGCTGGCATGATGCGTCGCCGCGATCGCGCGGAAGCCATCCGTCGGGCCGTCATAGGCATGGTGCATGTCCAGGATCGTCGCGCCGTTGCGATGATAGGGACCGGCCACCGCACTATGATGCGTCGTCGCGATCAGCCGCGGCCCCAGATCGACCATGGTGAAGATGGTCGCCGGCGGCAACTGGTCCAGCACCTCCAGCGCGGGCAGCGTGCGGCACCGCCCGTTGGCTTTCTTGATTGCATCGGTGCGCGCGATCGCCGACGGCCGCCAGGGCCGGGGCTTCGTCCCCGTCGCCTCCTGATACAGCTTCACCAGCTGCGGATAGAGCGGATAGGCGCAGGCGATCGCCGCCAGCAGCGCCACGCC
>JAGVJS010000135.1 GCA_020051025.1 Sphingobium sp.
CTCTTCCGATCTGAAGGCGTGACGATCCGAGAGGTGGATGCGCGGGGGATCGATCATCGCTTCCCGGCTGCGATCGCGGGACTGGCCGGCCATCCGATCCGCGACGTGATGTTGCGTGACGTGCATCTGGCCTATCGCGGCGGCGGAACGGCGGCGGATGCGGCCCGCGTGCCGAAGGAATTACCCGACGCTTATCCCGAGCCGAGCATGTTCGGCGTGCTGCCCAGCTGGGCGCTGTGGGCACGGCACGTCGATGGGCTGGCGATCGATCGCTTCACGGCCGAGACGATGACGCCCGACCAGCGGCGACCCTTTGCACTGAACGATGTGCGACGCTTTTCTGTGCGGAACACGCCGCTCTGGCGTTGACGAACATATGGGACGGTGTTACCAAATATAGGTAGAAGGTTCCACAATATGGTTCCAGAAATTGGACGGGGGAGATACGATGTCCATCCACGCCTTCAAGATGCAGCTGAAGCCCGGCGTGGTGGACGAATATCGCAGGCGCCATGACGAAATCTGGCCGGAACTGTCCAGCTTGCTGTCCGAAGCGGGCATTTACGATTATTCGATCTTTCTGGACGAAGAGACGCTGAGCCTGTTCGCGGTGCTGAAGCTGCGTGAGGACAACAGCCGCGACACGCTGCCCGATCATCCGGTGATGAAGCGCTGGTGGGACTATATGGCGCCACTGATGGAGGTGCAGCCCGGCAACCAGCCCAAGGAATGGGCGCTCCCTATGCTGTTCCACATGGATTGATGCGATGCGTTCGCTGATTGCCGCCCTGCTCCTCGGGTCCGCCCTTGCCATGCCTGCCTTCGCGCAGGAGGCGAAGCCCACCGCCAATCTGTCCGCGCCGGTGAAGACATTCGGCCGCGTGTCCTATGATGCCCGGTCGCTGATGGTCGATGGCAAGCGACTGGTCATATGGGGTGGCGAGTTCCACCCGTTCCGCCTGCCCTCTCCCGATCTGTGGCGCGATATCCTCCAGAAGATGAAGGCAAGCGGATTCAATACCGTCGCCCTCTATTTCGACTGGGGCTATCATAGCCCGAAACAGGGCGTGTATGATTTCAGCGGCATCCGTGACATTGACCGGCTGCTGAGCATGGCGGAAGAGGAAGGCCTCTACGTCATCACCCGCGCCGGTCCCTATGTGAATGCGGAATTGTCGCGCGGCGGCTTTCCCGGCTGGCTGGTCAATCAGCGTGCCCGCGCCCGAACCGACGATCCCGACTATCTGAAGGCGGCCGACGAATGGCTGAGCCAGATCAATCCGATCATCGCCAAGCACCAGATCAACGCCGACCCCAGGCGCAAATATGGCGTCATTCTGCACCAGATCGAAAATGAACTGGCGCTGACGACCCCATCGCAGCGGCGCTATATGGACCATCTCTATGCCAAGGCGCGCGCTGACGGCATCACGGTCCCGCTGTTCCATAATGATCAGGGCCGCAACGGTTACTGGGTGCCGGAAAGCAGCAAGGTCGAGAAGGTCGTCCATGGCCTCAACGACATGTACGCGTTCGATGGCTATCCCGGCGGCACCTGTACCGTCGAAGGCAAGCCGACGCGCGGCGTCGCGGCGCCGGACTGGGGCTTTTATGGTCCCGGCGGCGCGAAGGGCGGCGCGTCCGCCTCGCCCGACACGCCCGGTTTCCTGGCGGAGTTCGGTGGCGGCTGGTTCGATTATTGGGGATCGAACGGCGGTTACGAATGTAACGCGATCCAGCGCGGCAGGCGGTTCCAGCGGGTCTTTTACGGGACGAACCTGGCGAACGGGATCGATATCCAGAGCTTCTACATGGTTTATGGCGGCACCAGTTGGGGCTGGCTGCCTGCGCCGGTGGTGTTCAGCAGCTATGATTATGGATCGGCCATTTCCGAGCCGCGGGTGTTGCGCGACAAGGCGATGGAGATGAAGGCGCTGGGCGGGCTGATCGCGTCGGTGCCGGATCTTGCTGGGATGATCCCGGCGGGACAGCCGGAAATTTCGTCGCCCCATATCCAGATCTATCATAATAAAAGCCCGGAAACGGACGCGCGCTTTCTGATGGTGACGCATAAACCGTCCAACGGGCAGACGGACGATGCTTTCCGCTTCACTGCCGATCTGCCGGACGGGCGCTATACGGTGCCGATGCAACTGAACGGTTTCGACGCCAAATGGCTGGTCGCGGGCGTCACGCTGAACGGGCAGCGGCTGGTCTATTCGACATCCGAACTGCAATCGTCGCAAAATAGCGTGATGCTGCTCTATGGCCGCGCCGGGGAGCCGGGAGAAACGGTGTTGCGTTATGCCTCCGCGCCCAAGGTGACGGTGCTGAAAGGGCTGGCAGACAGCGCTTTCGATGCGGCGAAGGGCGACCTCAAGCTCAATTACACCCATCAGGGCCGCGCGGTCGTGCGGATCGAGGGCGGGGATCGCCCGCCGCTGACGCTGATCCTGGCCGATGAAGCCGAAGCTGCGCATTATTGGCGGCAGGGCGATGCGCTGGTGCGTGGGCCTGCGCTGGTACGCAGCGCGACCGTCAAGGGCGGGACGCTGGCGCTAACCGGCGACACGGATGGCGCTGATGCGCTGGAAATATGGGCGCCCAAGACTGTCCGTAGCGTCAGTTGGAACGGCGCGCAGGTCACGACGAAGATAAGCGAGGTCGGCAGCATCGCCGCCACCCGCCCGTTGAGCGGACCAGCCGAAATCGCCCTGCCCGCGCTGACCGACTGGCGCATGGCCAAGGGATCGCCCGAGGCCGAGCCGGGCTTTGACGACAGCGCATGGCAGGCGATCGACCATCGTTCCTATGCGCCGACCACCATCCGTCCCGACGGTCAGCCCAATATGAGCATGGACGCCTATGGCTTTCATGACGGCGACGTCTGGTATCGCGGGCGCTTTACCGGGACGCCGGACGCGAAGGCGCTGTCGCTCTTCTACGGAGGAGGCGGCGCCGGGCTGGTGCAGGCCTGGGTAGACGGGCAATTCGTCGGCGAGGCGGAGACGCCCAGTGGCCTGCCGCGTCCGATCACCACCGGTACGGCGCGCTTTGCCCTGCCGGTGAGCGCACAAAGCGGCGATCATGTCCTGTCCGTCATGGTCCGCAACAACGGCCATAACTGGGATCTGGACAGCGACGATTTCCACAAGGAAGCCCGCGGTCTGGTGTCGGCATCTCTGGAGGGAGGTTCCGGCGGACGCAGTTTTGCCGTGCCGATCGACTGGAAAATCCAGGGCAAGAAGGGCGGCGAGACGCTGCCCGATCCGGTGCGCGGACCGGCCAATAATGGCGGCCAATATGGCGAGCGCATGGGATGGCATCTGCCCGGCTTCGACGATAGCCGGTGGAGCAAGGCAAGCCTCCCCGCGAAGCAGGCGGCGGCCGGCACCAGTTGGTATCGCACCGACTTCGCGCTGAACGTCCCCAAAGGGCAGGATGCGACCATCGGCCTGAGTTTCGGCGATGCGAGCAAGCCGCGCTCCCCGGTGCGCTACCGCGTGCTGATTTTCGTCAATGGCTGGAACATGGGGCAGTTCATCGCCCATGTCGGGCCGCAACGCACCTTCCCTATCCCCGAAGGCATCCTCAATCACCGGGGCAAGAATAATATTGCGCTGGCCGTCACATCCGATGGTCAGCCGGGCGACGCGCTGGAAAGCGTGCGCCTCGTCACCCTTCATACCGTGAAAGGCGGTCTGCCAGTGCAGATGGTTGCCGCGCCAAACGCACCTACAGACCTCAAGGAGACCAAGTAAGTGGCCGCTCTCAACCATGACGTCCCGCGCCAGCAGGTCGTCGAATCCATCGACCTGCTGATGGACAATCTCGTCAACATCAAAGATGAGACTGGCGAGTTCCTGCTCCATCTGGAGGATGGCCGCATCATCGACACCAAGGGGTGGGCCGGATGGGAATGGACCCATGGCGTCGGCCTGTTCGGTATGTGGCGCTATTTCGAGCAGACTGGCGATTACAAGGCGCTGGAGATCATCAAGCAGTGGTTCGAGGACCGCTTCGCCGAGGGCACGCCGACCAAGAACATCAATACGATGGCGCCGTTCATCACGCTGGCCTATCTGTATGAATATGAACCGGACCCGCGTTACATCCCCTATCTCGATACCTGGGCCGAATGGCTGATGGCGGCCGATGGCCTGCCCAAGACCGAAGAAGGCGGGTTCCAGCATATCGTCTATAATGATGAGAATCCCGGCGAGATGTGGGACGACACGCTGATGATGTCGGTGCTGCCGCTGGCCAAGATCGGCCTGTTGCTGGACCGCCCGGCCTATATCGAGGAAGCCAAGCGCCAGTTCCTGGTCCATATTAAATATCTCTATGATACGAAGACCGGCCTGTGGTTCCACGGCTGGGACTTTAACGGTCGTCACAATTATGCGCAGGCGCTATGGGCGCGGGGCAATTGCTGGGTGACGATCGCCATCCCCGAGATCATCGAGATACTGGACCTGAAGGACGGCGATTTCTTCCGCACCTTCCTGATCGACACGCTCGCCGCTCAGGTGAAGACGCTTAGCCAGACGCAGGACGCCGACACCGGCCTGTGGCACACGCTGGTCGTCGATCCGACCAGCTATCTGGAAGCGTCGGCGACCGCCGGCTTCGCTTATGGCATATTGAAGGCCGTGCGGAAGGGCTATCTGCCCCGCCATTATGAGGAAGTCGGCATCAATGCGGTGCGCGGCGTGCTGGCGAACATCGACGACAAGGGCGAGTTGCAGCAGGTCAGCTTCGGCACGGCGATGGGCAGCACCCAACAATTCTACAAGGATATCGCGCTGACCTCCATGCCCTATGGCCAGAGCCTGGCCATCTGCGCGCTGGGCGAGTTTCTGCGGACCTATATCTGAGGCAGACGGCGAAAGGGGACGGCTGTGGAAGGACTGTACCTCTTTCGCTTTTTGCGCGGACATGCCGTCAGCCTGATCGGGCTGGCGGCATTTTTGCTGGGATCGCCGGCGCGCGCTGAAGACTGGGTGCGTGACCGGGCGCGAGCGGGCGATTTCGTGCTGGCGGCCGAAGGCCGGGCTGCGAAGATCGTCACCGATGCGGCGGATTATGAGGTGGTGCGGATCGCCGCCGATGACCTGCGCCGGGATATCGCCACCGTCAGCGGCGCGACCGAAGGCGGGGCGGCGCAGGTCTGGGTCGGGACACTGGGGCGTAACGCTGAGATCGACGCGCTGGTCAAGGCCGGGCGGATCGACGCCACGAAGCTGGAAGGCGCCTGGGAGAGTTTCCTGATCGTCACGGTCGACCGACCGGCGCCGGGCGTATCCCGTGCTCTGGTGATCGTGGGGAGCGACCGGCGTGGGACGGCCTATGGCGCCTATGAATTGTCGCGGGGAATCGGCGTTTCGCCCTGGCACTGGTGGGCGGACGTCACGCCGCTGCATCGCGATGCGCTCTATGTGAAGAAGGGCATGCAGCGGTTCGGGCCGCCTTCGGTACGCTATCGCGGCATGTTCCTGAACGATGAGGATTGGGGACTGGTGCCCTGGGCAGCGGGCACCCATGCGCCGGACGAGACGCCATTAGGGCCGAAGACCTATGCAAAGTTGTTCGAACTGCTTTTGCGGCTGAAGGCCAATCTGCTGTGGCCGGCGATGCACAAGGTGACGCGGCCGTTCAATGCCGACCCGGCCAACGCGGCGCTCGCGGATCGCTATGCAATCGTCATGGGATCGAGCCATGCCGAACCGATGCTGCGCAACAATGTGGGCGAATGGACCGCGTCGGCGGCGGATTTCGACTATCTGAAGAACCCGGATGGCGTGCGCCGCTATTGGGATGCGCGGGTGAGCGCCAATGCCACCTATGACAGCGTGTGGACGCTGGGGATGCGGGGTATTCATGACAGCGGCATGGCAGGACCGAAGACGGTCGGGGAACGACGCGCCACGCTGGAGCGGATTTTCGCCGACCAGCGGGCCATGCTGGAAAAGGCAGGGATTGGGAGCGCGCCGCAGGTCTTCACGCCGTACAAGGAAGTGCTGGACGTCTATCGCGCGGGACTGAAAGTGCCCGACGATGTGACGCTGATGTGGCCGGACGATAATTTCGGCTATATCCGCCATTTCCCCGATGCTGCGGAACGGGCCCGCAAAGGCGGGTCTGGCGTCTACTATCATTTGTCCTATCTGGGCGCGCCGCTGTCCTACCTGTGGCTGTCGACCACACCGCCGGCGCTGATCCGGCAGGAAATGGGACGCGCCTGGGACAATGGCGCGCGAACCATGTGGGTGGCCAATGTGGGCGACCTGAAGCCGGCGGAACTGGGTACGGATTATTTCCTGCGCATGGCCTGGGACGTGGAAGGGACAAGAAAGCGCGCCATCGACGATATCGTCGCCGATTTCGCCGCGGAAACGATCGGACCGAGAGTGGCAGGCCCCACCGCAGCGATCATGCGTGATTATCACCGCCTGAATTTCGAACGACGGCCGGAGCATCTGCAATGGTATCTGCCGGGCGAGAAAGCACGGCAAAGCCCGCTGACGATCAATGAAGCGGATAAACGACTGTCGGCTTTTGCGGCAATGGAAGCGGCGGTCGAGCAGATCGAGCCGCTGGTCGCGCTGGAGCGGCGGGACGCCTTTTTCGAACTGGTCGGCTATCCGGTGCGGGCGTCGGCGGCGGCAAACCGGCGTTTCTTCGCGGCCGAGGCGCATGACCGGTTGCGCGATGTGGATCTGGCCGAAGCGATGCGGCGCGGGCATGTGGCGCAGGAGGCCGATGCTGCGATCGGCGTGCTGACGCGGCGCTATAATCGCGAGATTGCCGGCGGCAAATGGCGGGGCATGATGGCGGTAGAGCCAGCTGACGGACAATGGCGCAGCTATCGCCTGATTCCGCCGATCCTGCCGCCAGCAGATGCGATCCCCCCAGCGGACGAGCGGATAGGCACAGCCCAAGCGACAGCGAGTTGGACAGGTGTTGCGCCACGCGACTTCGTCGTTGGGGCGGGGTGGCGGTTGGTGGACGGGCTGGGCCGACAGGGCGATTTGCTGGCGGCCAGCGGAACCGGCGGACTGGCCAAAGCGCGGGCCATTCTGCCTGCCGGACAATGGCGGATGGCGGTAGACCTGCTGCCGACCTATGCCGACCGGGATGGCGATCCGCTGCGCTTGACGGTGCGGGTCGATGGCAAGAGCCATGATCTGGCCGTGCCGCGCGAGACGGGGAACCGTGACTGGGCATCCGGGGTGCTGGACAATCGGCTGAGCCTGACGCTGCCGGGCGAACTGGCGGGTGGAGCGCATGATCTGGCGGTGTCGGCCAGTGACAGCGGGGTGATGATCGAGGCGGTGCGCTTCCTGCCCGTCGAGGCGGATGACGCCTTGCATTAATTTCATATGGCGTGATACATGTCCACTATGTGGCATTTAATGCCCGCGCCAGAATAAGAATCACCGGCGACCCCCAAGGCGAGGATGAGATTGCGCGTGCCTGAAACGACCCGACCCGTCCGCCTCCAAAATTACCTCGCCTATGGCTCCAACGATGTACTGGGCGCGGGATCGATGGCGGTCATTTCCGGCTGGGTGCTGATTTTCTACACCCAATTCTGCGGCCTTAGCGCCGGGCAGGCCGCGACCATCTTCGCTGTCGCGCGTATCCTGGATGCCTTCGCCTCGCCGATGATCGGCTATATCTCCGATCATTTCGGATCGACCTGGCTGGGGCGGAAATTCGGGCGACGGCGCTTCTTCATCCTCGCGGCGATCCCGTTGCTGCCCAGCTTCGCGCTGATGTGGCTGCCGGGTCAGGGCTTCTGGTATTATCTGGTCAGCTATGTGCTGTTCGAACTGGTCTATGCGATGGAGATCATCCCGTTCGAGACGCTGGCCGCCGAAATGTCCACCGATTATCGGACCAAGGCGAAGTTCGCCGGATCGCGCATATTGTTCGGGCAGGCGTCGGCGATCCTGGCGGGGTTCCTGCCGCTATGGCTGATCAATGCGCTCGGCCGGGACAGTGCTGACACCTTTTTCTACATGGGCCTGATCTTCGCCGCTTTGTTCATGGCCACGGCAGGGCTGCTCTATCTGTTCAGTTGGGAACGGCACATGCCGGGTGGGCTGGAGGCAGTGCCGGCGCAGAAGGGCGCGGGCGGCGCGGGACAGGCATTGAAGGCGCTGTATCGCAACCTCTTCTCGACCATGCGTATCCGGGCGTTCCGGCTGCATCTGGGCATGTATCTGGGCGGCTATATCAGCCAGGATATTTTCAACGCGGCCTTCACCTTTTTCGTGATCTTCGCGCTGTCGGGGTCGATGGCGATCGCGTCGGGATTGCTGGGCACCATGTATATCGTGCAGTTTGTGGAGGTCATCATCGCCATCAATCTGGCGCTGCGGGCGTCGCCGGCCAAGGCCTATCAGGTCGCCGCCGCAGATTTCGCCGTGGGCGTATTCGCGCTGCTGGCGCTGTGGATGCTCAAGGTGCCCGCGACGTCGCTGTGGATCTGGCTGCCGATCATATTGGTGGGACTGGGCCGAGGGGCGCTGAACTACATTCCCTGGGCCACATATAATTATATGGCCGATGTCGATGAGATCGTGACCGGCCAGCGGCGCGAAGGCAGCTTTGCCGGCGTCATGACCTTCGTGCGCAAGGCGACGCAGGCCGCCGCCGTGGTGGCCGTGGGCTTCATCATGCAGGCGGGCGGGTTCGTATCGGGCGCGACGGTGCAGAGCGACGGCGCGATCCTGACCATGGCGCTGTTGCTGGGTGTGGGAACCGTTGGCTGTCTGGCGTTCGGGATCGCCATATCGCGCCGCTTTCGCCTTAGCCCTGCGACCCATGACATCTTGATGCGCGAGATCGAGCATCTGCGCAGCGGCGCCACCGCCCCCTCCTCCCCCGCAGCAGCGATGGTGGTCGAGGATCTGTCCGGTTGGCGCTACGACCAGCTTTGGGGCAATAATCCGGTGGCCCGTTCGGCGGCCTGATCGAGGGAGTGGGGAAGTGGCGCGGATGAAGCGAAGCGTGATGCTGGGCGCGGCCTTGATGGGCGCATTGACGACGACGCCGGCGCTTGCCGATGGCTGGTCGCGCAGTTGGATGGCCGCGCCTCTGGTGTCGAAGGCGCCGCCGGAGAAGCGGCCGGACCTGAACGACCGTACGGTGCGGCAGATGGTGCGGATCAGCAGCGGTGGCAACCGTATCCGCCTGCGCCTGTCGAATGAAATGTCGCCCCTGCCCTTGCGGCTGGGCGCGGTGCATGTAGCGCTGGCGCGGGAAGATGGTGCGATTCTGCCCGGGTCCGACCATGTCGTGACCTTCAACGGGGCGCAGGGCGCGACCGTACCGGCGCGGGCGCCGCTGCTGAGCGATCCCATTC
>JAGVJS010000196.1 GCA_020051025.1 Sphingobium sp.
ACGACTTCGATGCAATCCATCCGCGCGTGGCGGGTGAAGATCTGTCGCGCTTCTACGAGGCGGAACATCGCGCCCATGGCGTCGACCTGCGCACCGGCGCGCGGATGGATTGCATCGAAGTCGTCGAGGGCAAAGCGACCGCCGTGCTGATGCAGGATGGCGAGCGGATCGACACCGACATGGTGATCGTGGGCATCGGCATCATCCCCGAAACCGGCCCGCTGATCGCGGCGGGCGCGGCCGGCGGCAATGGCGTGGATGTGGACGAATATTGCCGCACCAGCCTGCCCGACATCTATGCCGTGGGCGATTGCGCGGCCCATGCCAACCGCTTTGCCGGGGGGGCACAGATGCGGCTGGAATCGGTGCAGAATGCCAATGATCAGGCGAAGGTCGCCGTGGCGCATATCATGGGCAAGGAAGAGGCCTATGACGCTGTGCCCTGGTTCTGGTCGAACCAATATGATCTGAAGCTCCAGACGGTCGGCCTGTCGACCGGTTTCGACCAGACGGTGACGCGCGGCGACCCGGCCAGCCGCAGTTTCTCGATCGTCTATCTGAAGGGCGGCAAGGTGATCGCGCTGGACTGCGTCAACATGGTCAAGGACTATGTGCAGGGCCGCGCCCATGTGATCGCCGGAGCGGCGCTGGATGTGGCGCAATTGGGCGATGCGAGCGTGCCGCTGAAGGAAGTGGGATTGGCCTGAGAATAGAGCGGTCCGTGCTCCTGCTTTCGCAGGAGCACATCACCCCCTAAACATCGCCTTCATCGCCAGTTCCCACGGCCCGCCGCGATAGTGCCAAGCGGCGAGGCCCGCGATCGTCAGCGGGCGTGGGCGAAAATTCTCGCGCAGCGATGCCGCCAGTGCCTTCGCTTCCATCGGCGCGACCTTGTTCTGCACCGTGATGTGCAGGCGCGGACGCGCTTCATCCTGTAGCGTCAGCAGGCCGGCAAAGGCATCGGCCAGATCATCGCGCATCGCCATCAGCGCCGGGCTGTCCACACGAAAGGCCACGCCACGCCCCAGCAGCATCACGTCCGTCAGGCGCGCAGGCGGTGGCGGACCGGCGCTGAGCCGTTTCAGGCGTGCAGACACCTCCTCCAGCGCAGAGGGCGGCAGATGGTGGAACAATGTCATATGCGCCGGCAGGACGTTGCGATCCGGCGGAAAATGCGCGCGGCGCAGGCCATCCGCCCAGGCGAAATCGGCCGCCCCCAGCAGCGCGGTGACGATGATCGGGGCGCTCATCGGACAGGCTTCCGTCCGCGCCCAAGCAGGCGTAGGATGGGATCATGACGGCATCGTAACATCGGGCTGTCGCTTCGGGAGGGAGTCATCATGTCGGCACCGCGTTCCTTCATCCTTATCGCCATCGCGTTCCTGCTCTGGAACCTGATGGGCATCGCCTCCTTCGTCATGCAATATCTGATGGATCTGAAAGAATTGGCCAGGACAGACCCCGGCGGCGCGCAGATTTTCGCGGCGATGCCGGCCTGGCTATGGCTGGACTATGGTGTCGCCGTGCTGGCCGGCTTTGGCGGCGCGCTGTTCCTGCGGCTGCGCAAGCGGGCAGCGGTGCCGCTGTTCCTGCTCTCCCTGATCGCGGTGATGGTGCAGTTCGGCTATGTCTTCGCCGCCACGCCCGTCATCGCGATCAAGGGTGTGGTGGTCGCGACCGCCTTCCCCATCCTGATCTTCATCATCGCGATCGTGCAATGGCGCTATGCGGTGGCGCAGCGGGCCAAGGGCCTCTTGCGGTAAGATTAAACCGTTCGGGCTGAGCCTGTCGAAGCCCCCCTTTTTTTCGAAAAAGAACAGCCCTTCGACAAGCTCAGGGCGAACGGCTTTTTAACGAACCCTTACAATTCCCCGCGTGCGCGGCGGATTTCGAACCATTTGCGCACATTTTCATTATGCTGCTGATAGGTGTCGGCGAAGATATGGCCGCCCTTCCCGTCGGCGACGAAATAGAGCGCCTTGGTCTGCGCCGGATGCAGCACGGCCAGAATGGACAGGCGCCCCGGATTGGCGATCGGCCCCTTGGGCAGGCCGACCATCGCATAAGTGTTGTAATCGTTCACCGCTGCGATTTCCGACTTGCGGATGCGGCGGCCCAGCGGCTTGCCCTTGGTGATCGGGTAGATGATCGTCGGGTCGGCCTGTAGCATCATGTTGGTGCGCAGGCGGTTGGCATAGACGCCCGCGACCGTCGGCCGCTCGGCTGGCACGCCGGTTTCCTTTTCGACGATGCTGGCCAGGATGATCGCCTCGCGCGGGGTCTTCACCACCAGCCCCTGGGCGCGCTCGGCCCAGAGTTGCGCGAGCAGCTTGTCCATCGCCGCCTGCATGCGTTTCAGCACGGCCGCGCGCGGCTCGCCCTTGTCGAAGGCATAGCTGTCGGGCAGCACGCTGCCTTCTTCGGGCACCTTGATATCGCCGGTCAGCTGGTCGTTGGCCATCAGCCGCTCATAGACCAGGATGGACGGCATCCCTTCCGGTATGGTGACGAGGCGAGTGAGCGTCTTGCCGCCCTGAAGGATGGAGAGGATGTCGCTGTTGCTGGCGCCGGCAGGAATGGTGAACTCGCCCGCCTTGATCGACTTGCCCGCGCCGAACACCTTGGCCCGCGTCAGGAAGGCGTCCGCGGAACGCACCGCGCCCGCCTGTTTCAAGAGCACCGCCGCGTCGGACAGGGTCGATCCTTCCGGCACAACGACGCTGATATCCTGCGTCGCCGGCCCCTGCTCGCTCCAGCCATAAACGAAGCGAAAGCCGATGAAGGCCGCGACGAGGAGGCCGATCAGAAGGACGATGCAGCCAAGCCGCCGCATCGGATTGCCGGATCGTCTTGCCATGTCCGTTCAGCCCATATCGTAACCGTGCGCGCCGCAGGACGACGCGCACGGCACAGGATCAGATTGCCTTCATGATCAGCGAGGCGTTGGTGCCGCCGAAGCCGAACGAATTGTTCAGCACCGCGCGCACCTTGCGCTCCTTGGCCACGTGCGGGACCAGGTCCACGCCCTTGCAGCTTTCGCTCGGTTCGTCGAGGTTCAGCGTCGGCGGCACGATCTGGTCGCGCATGGCGAGGATGCAGAAGATGCTTTCCACCGCGCCCGCGCCGCCCAGCAGATGGCCGATCGCCGACTTTGTGGACGACATCGACATGGTGCTGAGGTTGTCGCCGAACAGACGCTTGACCGCGCCCAGCTCCAGTTCGTCGCCCAGCGGGGTGGAGGTGCCATGGGCGTTCACATAGTCGATATCCTCAAGGCTGAGGCCCGACTTTTTGAGCGCCATCTGCATCGAGCGGAAACCGCCGCTGCCTTCGGGATGCGGGGCGGTGACGTGATAGGCGTCGCCCGACAGGCCATAACCGATCACTTCGGCATAGATTTTGGCGCCACGCTTCTTGGCATGCTCATATTCTTCCAGCACGACCACGCCTGCGCCTTCACCCATGACGAAGCCGTCGCGGTTGACGTCATAGGGGCGGCTCGCCTTTTCCGGCGTGTCGTTGAAATTGGTGCTGAGCGCCCGCGCCTGTGCGAAACCGGCAATGCCGATCGGGCAGATCGCGCTTTCCGCGCCACCCGCCAGCATCACGTCGGCATCGTCCATCGCGATCATGCGCGCGGCGTCGCCGATCGAATGGGCGCCGGTCGAGCAGGCGGTGACGACCGCATGGTTCGGACCCATCAGGCCATATTTGATCGACACCTGACCCGAGATCAGGTTGATCAGACGACCATGGACGAAATGCGGCGACACGCGGCTGGGGCCTTTATTGGCCAGCACCAGCGATTCGCTTTCGATGCCCGGCAGGCCACCAATGCCCGAACCGATCGAGCAACCGGCGCGCAGCCGTTCTTCTTCCGACATATTGTCGAGGCCCGCATCGCGCAGCGCTTCGCTGGCGGCAGAAATGCCGTAGACGATGAAGGGATCGACCTGGCGCTGGATCTTGTGATCCACGTCCAGCGATGCATCATAGCCATATTCATGATCGGCCGGCTTCACTTCGCAGGCGATGCGGCACTTATATTCGCTGGCGTCGAAGCGCTGGATCGTCGCCGCGCCCGATTTGGACGCAATGATGTTCTTCCAGCTGGTTTCGACATTCCCGCCCAGCGGGCTGACCATGCCAAGGCCGGTTACGACGACGCGACGCATATGCTTGCTCCGAAATATTCTCTTTGGCTCAACACCGTTCCATCTAACCGCTCCTGCGGGATTTGTGAACGGCGCGCCAGATACGAAAAGGCTCCCCACATGCCGGAGTTTCCGGACAGGAGGAGCCATTTCCTAACGCGCTGGGCGGCCCGCCGCATGGGCGCACAGGCCGCAAAACGCCTTACTGCTTGCTGTCGATATAATCGATCGCGTCCTTGACGGTGGCGATCTTTTCAGCCGCATCGTCAGGGATTTCAACGCCGAATTCTTCTTCGAACGCCATGACGAGTTCAACGATGTCCAGGCTGTCTGCGCCCAGATCGTCGATGAAGCTTGCGTCCTCGGTCACCTTTTCGGCTTCGACGCCCAGATGCTCGACGACGATTTTCTTTACGCGATCCGCGGTCTCACTCATGAGTGGTCCTTCTTACTGGGTATCGTTGGTGGTTCTGAATAACCGTTAAGGCATTGCCCTAGTGCCAAGCCCCGATAGAGGCAAGAGGGAAGGCCGCCAAGCCCCTTCATTCGCTATGGCAACCACAGGGCAACAAAAACTGCCCTTTTGGCGCATGCTAACGGCGCATTTACCAAAATTTCAGCGACTTCGTGCGAGGAACAGCGGCATGGCGCCCCTCCCCTGCCCCGATTCATGCGTCACACGATCGCGTGTCCGACTGACGGCGATTTTGATGCTGGCGGCGACCGTCATCGGCCTTTCCATCCTGTTCGCGACCGCCCACGGCACGGTGGATTCGCTGGGCCGGCCGCTCGGCACCGACTTTTCCAACGTCTGGAGCGCCGGCTGGATGGCCGATCATGGCCGCGCTGTAGAGGCGTGGGACTGGCCGAGCCATTATGCGGTGCAAAAACAGGTCCATCATGATCCCGCCATCCCCTTTTATGGCTGGCATTATCCCCCGCCCTTTCTGATCATCGCCACCTTGCTGGCGCAATTGCCCTATGTCGCGGCGTTGCTGACCTGGCAGGGACTGACGCTGGCGATGGCGCTCTATCTGGTGCGGCGAATCCTGCCGGACGAAAAGGATGCGCTGCTGGTGGCGCTGGGTGCGCCGGTGGTGCTGCTATGTCTGGGCCATGGCCAGAACGGATTCCTGACCGCCAGCCTGCTGGGCGGCGGCATGTTGCTGCTCGATCGCCGGCCATGGGTGGCAGGCATGCTGTTGGGGGCATTGGTCTACAAGCCGCAGTTCGCGGTGCTGATACCGGTGCTGATTCTGGCGCGGGGCAACTTTCGCGCCTTCATCGCGGCGGGGCTGACTGTTGCGGCGCTGTGCCTGCTGACGATCGCCCTATGGGGCTGGCCGGTCTGGCAGGCCTTCCTCGATTCCCTGCCGTTGACCCGGCATATCGTGATAGAGGCGGGCGACACCGGCTGGGAGAAGATACCCAGCCCCTTTTCCGCCATTCGCCAATGGGGCGGCCCAGTTCCAATCGCCTATGCCGTGCAAGGCATCGTCACCGCGATCGCCGTCGCGGCGGCAGCGCTGGTCGCCCGGCGCGGGTCGAT
>JAGVJS010000114.1 GCA_020051025.1 Sphingobium sp.
CGCATCCGACAAGTCCCCACGATCCATGACTGCTCCCCAAAAAGAAGCCTTGAATCAGAACCTGACCAGTATGGGAATCCCTTTTGTCAACACGACCTAACAGTTTCAAGAGCGCAGAATTTCTCATGCAGGCCCGCCAGTCGCGGGCGACTTATGGTTCGGCAGACGAATGTTTCGACCTTGGCGTCGCCTATAGCTGCGGCACCGGCGACCTGCCGATCGACCTCATCGAAGCGCATAAATGGTTCAATCTGGCGGCGCTGCGCGGCAGTGAGCAGGGCCAGTCCATGCGCGCCGAAATCGCAGAAGAAATGACCGCGCGTCAGATCGCCGAAGCCCAGCGCCAGGCCCGCGCGCTGATCGCCGCCGGCCAGTTGCGCGCTGCCTGACTTCCGTTCGTTTCGAGCGAAGCCCGTCCTGAGCCTGTCGAAGGGTCGAGAAACCTTTATCGATCTTTCCTGAACGGCGTCCGCTCGGCCAGCCACAACCGATCCCGCTGCACGCCCTCGCGCTCGGCCGCCAGAAAATCCGCGACCGCCCGGCGAAAGCCGGCATTGGGCAGGAAATGCGCGGAAAAGGTCGGCTCGGGCGCATAGCCCCTTGCCAGCTTGTGGCCGCCCTGGGCGCCCGCCTCCACCTTGTTGAGGCCGCGCGCGATCGCCGCGTCGATCGCCTGATAATAGCATAGTTCGAAATGCAGGTTGGGCACATCCTGCGAACACCCCCAATAACGGCCATAAAGCGTGTCGCCACCGATCAGATTGAGCGCGCCTGCAATTGGCTGCCTGTCCCGCAATGCCAGTATCAGCAATATCTTGTCCGCCATCATCTCCCCCAACAGGGAGAAGAAGGCGCGGGTCAGATAGGGCTGCCCCCATTTGCGCGCCCCTGTATCCTGATAAAATTCCCAGAATATATCCCAATGCGTTTCGGTCAGGTCGCTGCCGGTCAGGTGAACGATCTCCAGCCCTTCGACCGCGCGGGCGCGCTCCTTGCGGATATTCTTGCGCTTCTCGCTCGACAGGTCGGCCAGAAAATCGGCAAAGCTGCCATAGCCGCGGTTGGACCAGTGATATTGGCTGTCCTCGCGGATCAGCCATCCCGCCGCCTCGAACAGCGGCACCTCGTCCGGCGCGATGAAGGTTGCATGGGCGGATGACAGTTGGTTGCGCTGCACCAGCGTCTCGATCCCGGCAATCAGTGCGGGCGCCATCGCCTTGTCGCGCAGCAGCAGTCGGGGACCGGGCACGGGGGAAAAGGGCGCGGCGATCTGAATCTTGGGATAATAACGCCCGCCCGCCCGTTCCCAGGCATCGGCCCAGCTATGGTCGAACACATATTCGCCCTGGCTATGGCTCTTGCCATAGGCGGGCGCGGCGGCGGCGATCCGCCCGTCCGGCCCGTCGATCACGATCGGCAAAGGCTGCCAGCCACTGCCCTCGCCGACACTGCCGGATCGCTCCAGTGCGACAAGAAAATCCCAACTTATGAAAGGGTTAACTTCATCTGCACAGGCGTCCCATTGCGCCCGGTCGAAATCCGCGACCCCCGATGCGATGCGGGCGACGACGTCAGTCACGGGGCCACTCGAAGATGATCTGATCGGCATGGACGGCAGCGCTCGCCCGCTCGGCCTGACGGCGCACGGTCCATGTCAGCACGGGCATCCCCCTGGCTTGGGCATGGCGGGACAGGCGGGATGGCAGGTCGCGAATATCACAGGCCAGAAAATCGGGTGTCGACAGCCAAAGTGCAAGGGCGCGTTCGATCGCGCCGCGCCATCGGCCCTTGCCCTGCTGCGTCACGACAAGGCCGTTTATCTGTCCAACTCGCTGTCGCACGAACCAGCGCACCGCCCATGGATTGAAGGACATGACCGCCACCGGCGCACGGGGCCAGGCGGCCAGATCGCGGGCCACCGCCGCGCAGAGCGCTTCCACCTGCCGTCCCTGCGCCTTGATCTCGACCAGCAGCGGCGTGTGCCCGCCGCACCGGGCCAGCAAGGCCGACAGGCGCGGAATCGCGCCGCCATCGGGCAGGGTGATCTGGTCCAATGTCGCGGCGTCCAGCGCTGCGATGGCTTCGTCGCGACCGGTCATCCGCGTCAGTACGGCGTCATGAAAAACGACGGCGACCCCATCCCGGCTCGCGCGGACATCGCATTCGATGCCGAAACCTCCGGCGATGGCAGCGTCGAACGCCGCCATCCCGTTTTCACTCAACATTTGCCCGTCCTTTGGCCCATGCAGTCCGCGATGCGCGAAGGGCCGGGCGGTCAGCCAGTCAGGCGTCCGCTTTGACAAGAACGACCGCGTCGATCTCGACCACCGCGCCCAGCGGCAGCACCGGCACGCCGACCGCGCTGCGCGCATGCTTGCCGGCCTCGCCAAACACTTCGACCATCAGTTCCGACGCGCCATTGGCGACCTTGGGCTGGTCGGTGAAGGACGGTGCGCTGCTGATGAAGGCGCCCAGCTTCACGATCCGCTCGATCCGGTCGAGGCTGCCAAGCGCTGCCTTCATCTGGGCAATGAGGTTCAGGCCACACACCCGCGCGGCGGCGACGCCATAGTCGAGATCGCGATCTTCGCCCAGCCGGCCGGTCATCAGCCCTTCGGGTGCCAGCGCGATCTGGCCGCTGATATGCAGCAGGCCATTGGCTTCGACCGCCGCGACATAGGCTGCGACGGGCGCGGCGGCTTGCGGCAAGGTAATGCCCAGTTCGGTCAGGCGGGCTTCGATGCTCATGAAAATGCTCCTTGATTATTATCTACGTCGATCGGCGCCGGCCCTTGCGCCAGCTTGTCGGCGATCCAGCTTTCGGCCGCTGCCCAATGGTCGATCCGGGCATGAGCATAGGCGGCATCCTCGACATAATCTGCCATTTCCGGCTCGCCCACCAGATGCAGCCGCCATATGTCGGGGGCGTGGGTCGCCACCGAATGATGATGCTCGGCCAGATCGTCGATGAACACAGCGACGCTTGGCTGACGCTCGGCGACGATCTTCGCCAGCGCCCGGCCCTTGCCACCCTGATTCCACTGGACCGGCAGATGTAGCCCATGCGCGGCCAGTTGCTCGGCGCGCGGCTGCTGGTGCCGCTCGGTGATGTTGGTCAGCACGACGATGTCCGCGATCGCCGACAGCCGGTGCAGCGCTTCGATCGCACCGGCGATCGGCGTCTGCCGGTGCATTTCCGTCTCGAAAAAGCCCAGCAACAGTTCCCATACCAGTTCGCGCTCCACCACCACGCCGCTATCCTTGTGGCGTAGCGCCTCGGCAAAGCCGCGGGTTCGCATGTCGAAGTGCACCTCATGCGTCTCGTCCAGCCACTGGCGGAATGGCACCACCATGTGCAGCAGCACCTCGTCGCAATCGGTGATGATCAGGGGACGGGTCATCGGCTCAATCTCTCCTGCGCTGCGATCAGCGCGGCGGGCGTCGTGTCGATCGCCTCGGCGCAGGCGATCAGGTCCGGCTCATGGTCGGCCAGGAACGCCAGCACCGCACCCAATATGGCAGGGTTGTCGATCCCGGCACGCAGCGCATCCACATCCAGTCCCGTCAGCGCCAGCAACCGGTCGGCGCGCGCGCCGTCGCTCAGCGTCCATCCCAGCGCCATCAGCGCCAAAGTCGCAGCGTCGGGATTGCTATCCTGCTTGCCATTCTCTGTGTCGGGTCGCATGATCGGCTTTCGGGGCGGGGCGGCTTCACGGCGCTCCAAAATCATTTTCGGACCGCGGGTGACTGGTGGCAAAGCGCGTGCTCGTTGTCGAGGACAACGAACTCAATCTCAAACTTTTTTGCGACCTGCTGCGCGCGCACGGGCATGAGGTGTTGCCGTTGCGCGACGGGCGCGACGTATTGGCACAAGCGCAGGACTTTCTGCCCGATCTCGTCATCACCGACATTCACCTGCCCCATGTCAGCGGGCTGGACCTCATCATCTCGCTAAAGGCGAACGATCGCCTCTCCGCCGTGCCGATCATGGCCGTCACTGCCTATGCGGGGCAGGGGGATGAGGACCGGATTCGCGCGGCCGGCGCACAGGCCTATGTGTCCAAACCCATTTCCGTGCTGCGCTTCGTGGAGCAAGTGAACGCGCTGCTGTAAAGGGTCCGCAATGCGGTTTTGACCGCCGCGTCGACCCGCTTGCCTCAGTCAGCGCCATTGTGCGCAGCGCGAGGGGGCTATCCATCCGGGCGCAGGTTCAGAAGGCTATTTACCGTTCGGCATGAAGTTCGGCCCGTAACGCTTCCTGCTGGACCAGCAGACCCGAATCGCATTCGCAGCAACAGGAAAAGGCCCGCTCCCCAATGGGACGGGCCTTTTCCTGTGCGTCGAAAGCGACGGATCAAGCGCGCAGGCGGTACGCCTGCAAACGCCTTACTTGATCTTGGCTTCCTTGAATTCCACATGCTTGCGCACGACCGGGTCGTACTTGTTGAAGCTGAACTTCTCGGTCTTGGTGCGCGGATTCTTCTTGGTGACGTAGAAGAAGCCAGTGTCAGCCGTGCTGACGAGACGGATCTTGACGGTTGCCGGCTTGGCCATGGCCCTATTCCCTGGTCTTAAAAAGCGTAAAAAGAAAAGCGGCCCAAAGCGGACCGCCCCGTTTCAGCGGTGGCCCATGGGGCAGATTCGGCTCCATGTCAAGGCTACGGTCAGGGATCGGCGATCCGAAAGCACGCTTTACATGCCTTTAACCAATCGGGCGCATGATCCGTCATGGGGCGACAAACGGGGGATTTTTCCCATGCGACATGATCCATTACCAGCCATTTTGACGGACCTGATGCGGCGGGTCGATGGGCTGGCCAGCCAGCGGGGGCATCTGTCCGCGCCCCGTATTCAGGACGAACTGGATCAGATTCGCCACATCGCCCGCAGCTTTCACCTCGATACGGTGGAAGGTCTGGCTGCCACGCTCGATTCGGCTTTGTCGCTGCATGGGCTGGGCCCGATCATGCTCTCCTATCTCGACCTGATGCGCGACGCGATTGCCGAAGACATGCCGCAGGCGACGATCCTGTCGATGATCCCGCGCACCGCCACTTTCACCCCGCTGCCGCTGCGCGCCTGATAAGTCTGTACCCATGGACGCCTTGCTGATCGCCTTGCTGGGCTGCCTGCTCGGCGAAGTCGGGGACAAGGGGCAATGGCTCGTCCTTGCGCTGGCGACGCGTTATAATCGCAACGGTGCGATCATTGCGGGCATCGTCGTAGCGGCGATCGCCAACGCTGCCATTTCCGCTTTTGCCGGCGCGTGGATCGGTCCGATGCTGGGCGCAGATGCGCGACAGCTGTTCATGGCGCTCTCGGTCCTTTTCCTGGGGGCGGGACTGTTCTGGTCCGTTAAGCGACCCGACTCGCTGCGTGGCTGGCGACTGGGGCCATTTCTGACCAGTGCGATTGGTCTCTTCATCCTGGGTTTCGGCGATGGACCGCAATTTTTGATTCTGGGCATCGCCACCCGCACGGCTGATCCTCTGCTGGCGGGCATCGGCGGCGCGATCGGCACCATCGTGGCGCTTGTCCCTGTTGTGCTGGCGCGCGATCCTTTATTGGTGATGCTGCCCTTGCGGGCCATCCGCTGGGTCGGCGGCACGCTGTTGCTCGTCACCGGTGCCCTCATGGCGCTGTCGGCGACCGGCCTGCTCTGATCGCCAGGCTCTGATCGCCGGCTTCTGATCGACAGCCTGGATCAGCCTGATCGGGATTTTGCGCTGCAAAAAATGGCACCAACTGCGCCGGCGATCATTATATGTCCGAAATCATTTCTCGCGAAACAGGAGGACATTGCGTGACCGCTCCCGATCTGAAGACCCCGACCGACCTTAAGAGCAACGCCACCAAATCCGTGGCCGAGGCGCTGAACGGTGCGCTGGCGGACAGCTATGCGCTGTACCTCAAGACCAAGAATTTCCACTGGCACGTCTCCGGCCCGCATTTCCGCGACTATCATCTGATGTTCGATGAGCAGGCGACCGAAATATTGGGCGTGACCGATCTGATCGCGGAGCGTGTGCGCAAGACCGGCAATGTCACCCTGCGCTCGATCGGCGACATCGCCCGTCATCAGAGCGTGAAGGACAATGACGCCGATTTCGTCAGCCCGGCGGACATGCTCAAGGAACTGCGGGACGATAATCTGGCGCTGGTCGAAACCTTCCGCGCGGTGAAGGCTGCGGCCACTGAAGCAGGCGACAACGCGACTGAAGGCATTGTCGACGACTGGACCGATCAGGCCGAACAGCGCGCCTGGTTCCTGTTCGAGGCGGCGCGCGGCGCCTGATTTGCCTTTCAGCTTATGAAAAAGCCTGCCGGCGCAAACCGGCGGGCTTTCTCCTTGTATCACACCATCCGTTCGTTTCGAGCGAAGTCGAGAAACGCGACAAAACAAAGCATGGCTCCAGCCGGAGAACGGTGCAGTAAAGTTCAGTCCTCGCGGACCACAGCGATTGCCACGATCTCCACCGCCTCGACCTTCCCGGCAAAATCGACCTTCTCACCGACCTCGGCATCCATCATCGCGCGGGCGAGCGGGGAGGAAAAGCTGATCCGCCCCTCATGCGGATTGGCTTCATCGTCGCCGACCAGCGCCACGCTCTTCTCCTGCCGGTTTAGCCGATAAGTGACGCGCGTGCCGAACGCGACCGCGTCCCCATCCGCCACCGGCCGCAATTCCGCCGTCGCCAGCCGCGTGCGCCAGTAGCGCAATTCGCGCTTGTGCTTCTTGGCCGCCTCTTCCTCCATGTCGGCGGTATCGACGCCCTCCAGCGCCTCGACTGTCTCCCGCGTCAGCCGCAGCCCGCGCGCTGTCACCCAATTGGGACCGGGCGGGATTGGCAGCTCGAACTTCGGCTCCATATGCTCATCATCGCTCTCGCGACGAAAGGCGACACTCACGTCATCACTCTCCTGAAAATAGCGCGCTCTGCCCCGGACCTTGTCCGGGACATGGCTCGACCCATCCCTATGTCGGGATCACTGCTCGTCGAACAAGCCCGCCAACTGCTCGACCATCGTGCCGCCCAGCTGTTCGGCATCCATGATCGTCACGGCGCGGCGATAATAGCGCGTCACGTCATGGCCGATGCCGATCGCGACCAGCTGCACCGGCGACCGGTTCTCGATCCAGTCGATCACCTGCCGCAAATGCCGCTCCAGATAGGTGCCGCTGTTCACCGACAGGGTGCTGTCATCCACCGGCGCGCCATCGGAAATCACCATCAGGATGCGCCGCTCTTCATGCCGCGCGATCAGCCGGCTGTGCGCCCACAACAGCGCCTCGCCGTCGATATTTTCCTTTAGTAAGCCTTCGCGCATCATCAGGCCCAGATTCTTGCGCGCCCGCCGCCACGGATCGTCCGCCTTCTTGTAGACGATATGGCGCAGGTCATTGAGCCGCCCCGGCATCGGCGGACGCCCGGCGGCCAGCCATTCTTCGCGGCTCTGCCCACCCTTCCACGCCCGCGTGGTAAAGCCCAAAATCTCGGTCTTGACCCCGCACCGTTCCAGGGTGCGCGCCATGATGTCGGCACTGATCGCCGCGATGCTGATCGGCCGCCCGCGCATGGAGCCTGAATTGTCGATCAGCAGCGTGACCACGGTGTCGCGAAACTCGGTGTCCCGCTCGATCTTGTAGGACAGCGATCGGGTCGGATCGATCACGATCCGCGCCAGCCGCGCCGCGTCCAGCATGCCCTCTTCCTGATCGAAGTCCCACGACCGCGACTGTTGCGCCATCAAGCGGCGCTGCAAGCGGTTGGCCAGCTTCGTCACCGCGCCCTGCAAACTGACGAGCTGCTGGTCCAGGAAGCCACGCAACCGCACCAGTTCATCCTCGTCGCACAGCTCTTCCGGTGAAACGACCTCGTCAAACTTGGTCGTATAGCTTTTATAGTCGAAGCCCGGCGGCAGGTCGGACATCGGCCGGTTCGGGCGGACCGGCATCATGCCTTCCTCGCCCATATCGTCCGCGCCTTCGTCGCTGTCGGCGTCGAACTCGTCGCTATAGTCGGTTTCGCCGTCTTCGGTGTCGCCGCCCTTGTCCTCGGCGCACGCCTCGGCGTTCATCTCGCTGTCGCCGGATTCCTCCTGGCCGCTCTCGCCTTCTTCCTGTTGGTCTTCCTGATCCTCGCCTTCATCCTCGGCTTCCGGCTCTTCGGTATCAGGCGGCACATCGGCATCGATCAGTTGCAGATGCTCCAGCATCACCGTCGTCAGCTTCTGGAACGCGCGCTGGTCGTCGATCGCCATCGTCAGCGCGTCCAGATCGGCGCCGGCCTTGTCCTCGATCCACTGGTCGACCATGGCGACACCCGCCGCCACATCCTTGGGGATCGCCTGCCCGGTCAGTCGCTCGCGCACTTTC
>JAGVJS010000021.1 GCA_020051025.1 Sphingobium sp.
ATGCCGGCACCCGCGCCGATCGCGCCGGTGATGGCGCGCGATCCCGCCCAGTTGCCGCCCGAACTGCCGCGCGGCTTTGACCTGCCGGACGATCATGATCCCTTGGCTGATGGCATCCTCATGGATCATCAGAAGGAATGGCTGGAAGACCAGTCGGACCTGAAGCTGGGGGAAAAGGGTCGTCGCACCGGCATCACCTATGCCGAGGCGCTGGACGATACGATCATCGCGTCGTCGGCCCGGTCGGCCGGTGGCGACAATGTCTTCTACATTGGCGACACGAAGGACAAGGGACGCGAGTTTATCGGCTATGTCGCCCACTTCGCGCGCATTGTCGCGAAGGAGCTGGTCGAGGTCGAAGAGTTCCTGTTCGAAGACGAGCGCGAAGATGGCACGTCCAAGTTCATCAGCGCCTATCGTGTCACCTTTGCGTCCGGCTTCCGTGTCGAGGCGCTGTCATCCCGACCGGAAAATATCCGTGGTCTTCAGGGCGTGGTCGTCATTGATGAGGCAGCGTTCCACAAGGACGTCCGCGCTGTCATGGATGCGGTCAACGCGCTGCTGATCTGGGGCGGGCGCATCCGCATCATCAGTACGCATAACGGCGTCCTTAATCCCTTCAACGAACTGATCCGCGAAGCCAAAGCGGGCAAGGTTCCCTACAGCCTGCACTTCATCCCCTTCCAGAAGGCGGTGGACAACGGACTGTTCAAGCGCGTCTGCCTGACCAAGGGTAAGGAATGGAGCCAGGAAGCCCAGGACAAATGGGAAGCGCTGATCCGGGGCGCTTATGGTGCGCGCACGGCGCAGATGGCACAGGAACTGGATGCCATTCCCGCCGACGCGGATGGCGCGGCCCTGTCGCGCGTCGTGATCGAACGCGCATCGGCGAAAGGTATTCCTATCGTCCGCTGGCAGCTGCCCGACGCCTATAAGGAGGCGCTGCCCGCCGATCGCGCCAAGATCAGAGATGAGTTCCTGCGATCGAAACTGCGCCCCGTCCTCGACAAGCTCGCCCCCAACCGGCGTCACGATTTCGGCATGGACTTTGCGCGCAGCGGCGATGCGTCCGTCCTGATCGTCACGTCGATCGAACAGGATCTAACACGGCACTGGCGGCTGGTGGTGGAACTGCGCAACGTCCCGTTCGAAACCCAGCGGGACGTCGTCTTCTATATCGGCGATGCACTGCCACGTTTTGGCCATGGCGCTTTCGACGCGACTGGCAACGGTGCCTATCTGGCCGAGGTTTCGCGCCAGCGCTGGGGGCAGCGGATCAGCGAAATCAAACTGAGCCAGGAATGGTATCGGATCAATTCGCCCGCCTATGTCGAAGCGTTCGGCGATCCGATCAACGTCGTGATCGCGGCAGACGATGACATCGTGCGCGATCACCAGGCGCTGCAATTCGTCAACGGCGTGATCAAGGTGCCGGACGATATGCGCTATAAGGGGGCCGATGGTCTGGACCGTCATGGCGATGCCGGCATTGCGGGCATCATCGCCTGGTATGCGTCCCGACAGAATGCCGCCGAATATGGCTATCAGCCTGTCCCCATTGCGCGCGCCAATCCTTATGCGGCAGCGTCGGATGACGGGTGGGACGGCGACGACGAAGAGGTCCGCTCGTGGTGGAAGCCGCCGCTCGGTGCCGGCCTTCGTCGCTCAATATGGGCTGGCGCGCTCAAGGGGGTCAGGAGCGCCGTTGTCGGCGCAGCGACCCGATGGAGCGACCTTTGCCTTAAAAACGCTCTGAGCGGCCTTTTAACCCCTCTTAAATTGATTTTGGTTCGGCAGGAGCATTGGGCATGACCGTGTTGGTCGATCTTCGGGGTCAGCCCCTTCGCAAAGAGGTGATGACCCGTGACGTCGCTGCGCCGACGATCGGCAGCATCCGGTCCCCCTATAGTGGCTATCCAGCCGATGGGTTGAACCCGGTTCGCCTCGCCAACATCCTGCGTTCTGCCGACCAGGGCGATCCGCTGGCCTATTTCGAACTGGCCGAGCAGATCGAAGAGCGCGACCCGCATTATCTGGGCGTGATCGGCACGCGGAAGCGTTCGGTCGCCCAGATCGACGTGACGGTCGATGCTGCCAGTGAGGATGCAAGGGACGTCGAGATTGCCGACGGCATCCGCGAATGGATCGACCGTGACGAACTGGCAGACGAAACCTTCGATATTCTCGACGGGGTCGGCAAGGGCGACAGCTTCACCGAAATCATCTGGGATACCAGCATGGGCCAGTGGCAGCCCGCTCGCCTGGAATGGCGCGATCCGCGTTGGTTCACCTATGACCGCGTGGACGGGCGCACGCCGATGCTGCGCGGCGGCGAAGATGGCTCCAGCCCGGACTGCATGCTGCCCGCCTTCAAATTCATCCGGCATACGGTCAAGGCCAAGTCGGGATTGCCGGTGCGATCTGGCCTTGCGCGCATCGCCGCTTGGGGCTGGATGTTCAAGGCGTTCACCCAGCGCGACTGGGCGATCTTCACCCAGACCTATGGCCAGCCGGTGCGCATCGGCAAATTCCAGTCGGGTGCCAGCAACGAGGATAAGGCCACGCTGTTTCGGGCCGTCGCCAATATTGCGGGCGACTGCGCGGCGATCGTGCCCGAGGGCATGTCGATCGAATTTGTCGAGGCCAAGAATGTTTCGGCCGGTGGCGACCTGTACGAACGCCGCGCCGACTGGCTGGATCGCCAGATTTCCAAAGCGGTGCTGGGGCAGACCGGCACGACCGATGGGAAACAGGGTGGCCTGGGCGACGGGGGCAATAAGGTCCATGACGGCGTCCGCGAAGATATCGAGACGGCGGATTGCAAGGCGCTGGCCGCGACGCTCAATCGCGACCTGGTCCGCCCCTGGGTCGATCTGAACTATGGGCCGCAGCGTCGATATCCGCGTCTGCGCGTCGGCAGGCCCAAGAGGGAAGACCTGACCGGCCTGACGGACGCTTTGGTGAAGCTCGTCCCGCTCGGCATGGAAGTCCAGATGAGCGAGGTGCGCGACAAGTTCGGCCTCTCCGATCCCGA
>JAGVJS010000401.1 GCA_020051025.1 Sphingobium sp.
CGCGGAGCCGGAGGGCGCGGACATCGCGCAGCAGGGTCTGGGCTGGCAGAGTGGCCATGAAAGCGGCATGGGCGACCATACCATCACCAGCGGGATCGAAGGCGCCTGGACGCCGACGCCGATTACATGGGACATGAGCTATTTCGACATGCTGCTGGACCATGAATATGAGCTGGTCCGCAGCCCGGCAGGCGCCAAGCAATGGCAGCCGGTCGGCAATCCCGAAGAGACGCTGGCGCCCAAGGCGCACACGCCAGGCGTCAAGGTGCCCACGATGATGACCACCGCCGACATGGCGATGAAGGAGGACCCGGCCTATCGCGCGGTGATGGAGAAGTTCCGGGCCGACCCGGCCTATTTCGCCGACGCCTTCGCCCGCGCCTGGTTCAAGCTGTGCCATCGCGACATGGGGCCGAAGGTCCGCTATCTCGGCCCCGAAGTTCCGGCCGAAGACCTGATCTGGCAGGATCCGATCCCGGCGCCGGTCCATGGCGCGCTGAACGAGGCGGCTGTGGCCTCGCTCAAGGGCAAGATCGCGGCATCGGGCCTGTCGGTCGCCGATCTGGTCAAGACCGCCTGGGCCTCCGCCGTCACCTATCGCGGCTCCGACCATCGCGGCGGCGCCAATGGCGGACGCCTGCGCCTCGCCCCGCAAAAGGACTGGGACGTCAACGAGCCGACCGCACTGGCGCGGGTGCTGGCCGTCTATGAGAGCCTTGCCAGCGAGACGGGCGATGTCTCGGTTGCCGACCTGATCGTGCTGGGCGGCAATGTCGGCATCGAGCAGGCGGCGAAAGCGGCGGGCCATGACGTGACCGTGCCCTTTACGGCTGGGCGCACCGACGCGGCGCAGGACCAGACCGATGTCGAGGGCTTTGCCGTGCTGGAGCCGAAGGCCGATGGCTTCCGCAATTATCTTCAGGTGCCCTTCAACGTGCCGACGGAGGAATTGCTGGTCGACCGGGCGCAGTTGCTGGGCCTGTCGGCGCCGGAAATGACGGTGCTGGTCGGGGGGTTGCGCGTGCTGGGCGCCAATCATGGCGGATCGCCGCATGGCGTCTTCACCGACCGCGTCGGGCAGCTGACGAACGACTTTTTCGTCAACCTGCTCGACATGAACACCGCCTGGAAACAGGTGGACGACAAGGCGGACGAAGCCTTCATCGGGTCAGATCGCGCCAGCGGCGAACAGAAGTGGACGGCGACCCGTACCGACCTTGCCTTCGGCTCCAACTCGCAGTTGCGCGCTTTGTCGGAAGTCTATGCCTCGTCCGACGCCGGGGACAAGTTCGTCCGCGACTTCGTGGCGGCCTGGACCAAGGTGATGCATGCCGACCGATACGACCTGACGGCATAAAGAGACAGCAAGTTGGACAGCTGGCGGCGATCTTCCCGATCGCCGCCAGCTTTTCGTAAGGCATATCGCTTTTCGATAATATCGAACATATGAGCTGATTTTATATCTATGCGCTGAATAAGAAAGTTGAACTAGACCTTGGTTCAGCCCGGACGACCCGGCCGATACCCAGCAAGGAGCCTTCCCATGCGCCAGTTCATCACCACCCAAGACGGCGTCGACATCTTCTACAAGGATTGGGGCAGCAAGGATGCCCAGCCGATCATGTTCCACCATGGCTGGCCGCTGTCGTCGGACGACTGGGATGCGCAGATGCTGTTCTTCCTGTCGAAGGGCTATCGCGTCATCGCCCATGATCGCCGCGGCCATGGCCGTTCCGCGCAGGTCGATTTCGGCCATGACATGGCCCATTATGCCGCCGACGCCGCCGCGGTCGCCGAGCATCTGGACCTGAAGAATGCCATTCATATCGGCCATTCGACCGGTGGCGGTGAAGTGGCGGCCTATGTCGCCCGCCATGGCCTGCCGCAGGGCCGCGTCGCCAAGGCGGTGCTGGTGAGCGCGGTGCCGCCGATCATGCTGAAGACCGACCGCTATCCCGATGGCCTGCCGATGGATGTGTTCGACGGGCTGCGCGCTGGCCTGGCGGCCAATCGCGCCCAATTCTTCCGTGATGTCGCCAGTGGCCCCTTCTATGGCTTCAATCGCGATGGCGCCGATGTGAAGCCTGCGGTGATCGACAATTGGGTGCGGCAGGGCCTGAACGGCAGCGCGCTTGCCCATTATGAAGGGATCAAGGCCTTTTCCGAAACCGACCAGACCGACGATCTGAAGGCGATCACCGTGCCTACGCTGGTGCTGCATGGCGACGACGATCAGGTCGTGCCCTACAAGAATGCCGGCGTGTTGCAGGCGGAATTGCTGCCCGACGCCACGCTGAAAATCTATGAAGGCCATTCGCACGGCATGCTGACGGTGAATGCCGATGTGCTGAACGCCGATATTTTGGCCTTCATCCAGGGTTAAAGGCACTGCCTCACACCCTCCGTTCGTTTCGAGCCCTTCGACTGCCTGCGAGGCAGGCGCTCAGGACAGGCCAAGGTCGAGAAACGCTGCCAAGGCGCTCTCTGCTTCTCGACAGGCTCGAAGCGAACGGCATTGGGGTGGCGACCAGGCGGTTACTGCCATAATGACAGGGAGCCGGACGGCAGGGTGACGGATCAGACGTCGCTCATGCCGTCCGGCTCTACGTCGTCGCGGCCCAGCCCGACAAACTGGTCGAGCAGCCAGCTGGCGGCTGGTCCCGGCGGGGTATCGCGGCGCCAGATGCCCGAAAAGCGATAGGTGCCGCCGCTATGGTCGGGCATCACCAGCCGCACCAGCGTGCCCGCAACCAGATCCCCCTCGATCATCGGCAGTGGCATATTGCCCCAGCCAATGCCCTCGCGCAGCAGTGCATGTTTCGCGCCCAGATCGGCAAGCCGCCAGGTCTTGGGGCTGCTGACCGAATAATCCTGCCCCTCGGTGAAGCGCGACCGGTCGGTCAGCACCAATTGCGTATAATTGCGCCCGGCCCCCGGCGCGATTGCCTCCATGCGCCCCAGCGGATGATCAGGCGCAGCGACCGGCACCATCGGCACCAGCCCGGCGGCCATGCTCTCGATCCCTTCGACACCCGCAGACAGTGGCCCGGACACGCCGATTACCGCCGCCCGGTCCAGCACCATCGCGGTGATAGCCCCCAGCGCTTCGGCATGAAGGCGCAACTGCACGGTCGGGAAGGCCTGGGCGAAGGCGCGCAGTACCTTCCCCAGCCGTTCGGACGGCAGCATGACGTCCACCGCCAGATCGACCTCCGCCTCCAGCCCGTCAAGCAGCCCCTTCACCTTCGCGCGCAATCCATCCATGCCGTGTGAAATGCTGCGCGCCTCCGCCAGCAACGCGCGGCCGGCCACGGTCAGCACTGGCTTGCGCGTCCCCTCCCGGTCGAACAGGGACAGGCCCAGCTGCGCCTCCAGATTGGCGATGCCATAGCTGATAACCGATACCGCGCGGTTGAGCCTGCGCCCGGCGGCGGCGAAACTGCCCGTATCCACGATCGCCAGAAAGATGCGCAGCTGGTCGAAGGTCGGCGTACCGGGATTATTCACTATTCCACTTCCTCGAACATAAGGAACGGTTTTATCCATCTGAACAGGAAAGAAGGCAAGCGGTAAAGACGTCTTCAACAGGGCGACGCCATCCCGGCGACCTCCGCCCGATCAGGAGATACGACAATGATCGAACTGCGCCCCTTCGACAGCCTTGGTGGTGACAATCATGGCTGGCTCGACGCCAAGCATCATTTTTCCTTCGCCGGCTATCATGATCCCGCCCGTATGCACTGGGGCAATCTGCGCGTCTGGAACGACGACACGATCGCGCCGCACACCGGCTTTCCGCCGCACCCGCATCGCGACATGGAAATCATCACCTATGTCCGCGAAGGCGCCATCACCCATGAGGACAGTCTGGGCAACAAGGGCCGGACCGAAGCCGGCGACGTACAGGTGATGAGCGCAGGCACCGGCGTGCGCCATTCGGAATATAATCGCGAAGATGTGACGACGAAGATCTTCCAGATCTGGATCATCCCCACCCGTCAGGGCGAAGCACCGAGTTGGGGCGCCCGCCCCTTCCCCAAGGGTGAACGGTCGGGGCATTTCGTGACGCTGGCATCGGGTTATGAGAATGACAATGACGCGCTGACCATCCGCACCGATGCGCGGATCGTGGCGGCAACGTTGAAGGCCGGGGAAAGCGCCGACTATCCGATCGGTGCCAATCGCAAGGCCTATCTGGTCCCCGCCACCGGCGCGATCCAGATTGACGATGTCCGCGCCAATGCCCGCGACGGCGTGGCCATCCGCGATGTCGAGGTCATCCGCGTGACCGCGATCGAGGATAGCGAGATCGTGCTGGTCGACGCCGCCTGATCCAATCAGGCCGGAACGGGCGCCATGGCTGCTATAGTGGCCATGGCGCCTTTTTGTTCGAGGCTGGCCAGATGGGTTGTCAGCACATCGGCGAAGACAGCATCGTCGCGTAGCGCGGCAGGGATGATCGCGTCATAGGCTAAAAGGGCCTGCACGCGCCCGGCTGCATCGGTCGCGCCTGCCAGCAGCGCGGCGATCCGGTCGGCCAGCGGATCATCCACGTCATGGGCCACACCCTGATCGCTGACGCCCGCTTGCCAGCGGATCCAGGCCGCCACGCCCAGAGCCAGCGCATCCACATCCTGCCCCATCCGGCGGCGATCCGCGATGGTGGCGAGCAGCCGCTGGGGCAGTTTCTGCGATCCATCCATCGCGATCTGATGCGTGCGGTGCATCAGCGCGCCATTGTCAAACCGCGCCATCAATTCGCGGCGATAGGCGGCAATATCCAGTTCGGGCGGCGGCGACAGGGTCGCTTCCGCTTCATCCCACAGCCGCTCGACAAAGGCCCGCATGGCGGGATGGTCCAGCACTTCATGGACATGGGCGATGCCCGCCAGCCCACCCAGATAGGCGATAGCGCTGTGCGCGCCGTTGAGCAGGCGCAGCTTCGCCTCCTCCCATGGCGCGACGGCGGCGGTGATCTGAACGCCGGCGCCGAAATCCGGGCGCGGGCCACAGAAGCGATCCTCGATCACCCATTGGGTAAAGGGTTCGGTCTTGACCAGCGCTTCGTCGGTCAGGCCATGGTCGCGGGCGAAGGCGGCGATATCGTCGGGGATGGTGGCCGGCACGATGCGGTCGACCATGGTTTCGGGGAAAGCGCCTTCCTGCGCGATCCAGTCCGCCAGCGCCGGATCATGATGCTGCGCCAGCGCGATCACCGCGCCGCGCAGC
>JAGVJS010000056.1 GCA_020051025.1 Sphingobium sp.
CCCGCCGTCACCGCCGCCTGCAAACGCCGCTCGGCCGGGGCCGCGCCACTGATCTCACGCACCAAGCCACGGAAGGGGATCAGCGAATTGACCACCGTCTTGCCCACCGCCTCGGCAATCTTGCCGGTGCGATTCTCGTTCGCCTTGGCGCCTACGGTGAAATCGTCGCCCAGCACGGCGTTGAGTTCGCCCAGCGACGTCTTCAACCCCTTGCAGGTGCGCGATGGCGGCGCGGCATAGGGGTTCTCCACCGCCTTCACCAGCACCGGCGGAATCTCCTCCTTGTCGATGCCGACATCGCGGGCCGGCTGGGTGGCGATCTTGCCCGCCTTGTCCAGATTGCCCGGTTTCTTCTTCGCCTCGTCCTGATTGGCCTTTTCCGCAGACTGGTCCTGAGCCTGGGCCAGCGCGGCACAGGGCGTCAGCAGCGCCAGCGCGGTGATGATTGCGATTGATTTCATGATGATCCTCCGCTCCGCAAAACCAGCCGCCGCCCCTTTCGGTTCCCGTGCGAAACGAACAGCGAAGGAGACAGGGGAACGCGGCCCCGCTATGCGAAGCCCATCCCCCAGCCGGAGGCCCGACCTTGTCCGAATCCAACCCGCGCTTCACCATCGCTTCGCCGGCGCTCAGCGCCACCATCGACCCGCTGGGCGCGGAACTCTGGTCGCTGACGGATGCGCAAGGCCGCGCGCTGATGACCGACGCCGATCCGCGCTGGTGGACCGGCCATGCGCCTTTGCTCTTCCCCTTCGTCGGCCGGTCGCGCGGCGACGGCTATCGCCTCGATGGCCGCGACTATCCGATGCCCCAGCATGGCTTCGCCCGGCGCAAGCCTTTCACGCCGGTGCAGCAGGACGATGCCAGCCTGACCCTGCGGCTGGAGGCGGACGAGGAAAGCCGCGCTATCTATCCGTTCGATTTCCGCCTCGACATGACCTTCGCGCTGGAGGGCGCCACGCTGCGCATGACCGCCACCGTCACCAACCGGGGCGAAGCGGACATGCCGTTCAGCTTCGGCTATCACCCCGCCTTCGCCTGGCCCCTGCCCTATGGCGGCACCGTCGAGGATCATCGCATCCTCTTCGAAAAGCCCGAACCCGCGCCGATCCGCAAGGTCGGTGCCGAACCCGGCCTCATCGCCCATGAAACCGCGCCTTCTCCGGTGAAGGGCGACACGCTCGCCCCCACTTATGCGATGTTCGAAGGCGACGCGCTGATCTGGGACGATCTTGCCAGCCGATCGCTGACCTGGGGCGTACCCGGCCAGCCGCATTTGAAGATCGACTTCCCCGACACGCTCTGGCTCGGCCTGTGGCAGAAACCCGGCGCCCATTATCTGTGCGTCGAACCCTGGGCCGGCATGGCCGATCTGGTCGGCTTTACCGGCGATGTGTGGGACAAGCAGGGGATCATGACGCTGTTGCCCGGCGACGCCCGCAGCTTCCGCATGGACGTCAGCCTTTTGGGCGTGTAACGGGCGCGCTTAAAGGATTCCGTTCGGGCTGAGCCTGTCGAAGCCCTGTTCTTCTCGTAAAGAATTAGGACAGCCCTTCGACAGGCTCAGGGCGAACGGCTGTTTTCAAGAGCCGCCAGACATGACCATCCCATCCCGCCGCACCTTCGCGATCATTTCCCACCCGGACGCCGGTAAGACCACGCTGACCGAAAAGCTGCTGCTGGAAGGCGGCGCCATTCACCTTGCCGGTGAGGTCAAGGCGCGCGGCGCCAACCGCCGCGCCCGGTCCGACTGGATGAAGATCGAGCAGCAGCGCGGCATTTCCGTCACCTCCTCGGTGATGACGTTCGAGCGCACGCGCGATGGTGAAACCATCACCTTCAACCTGCTCGACACGCCGGGCCACGAGGATTTCTCGGAAGACACCTATCGCACCCTGACCGCCGTGGATTCGGCCGTCATGGTGATCGACGCGGCCAAGGGCATCGAGCCGCAGACCCGCAAGCTGTTCGAAGTCTGCCGCCTGCGCAACCTGCCGATCATCACCTTCGTCAACAAGGTCGACCGGGAAGGGCGCGAGGTGTTCGGCCTGCTCGATGAAGTGGCCGACCAGTTGCAGCTGGACGTCTGCCCGATGAGCTGGCCCGCCGGCATGGGCGGAGAGTTTGAAGGCATATACGACTTCGCCACCAATCGCCTGATGCAGCCGGTCGGCCCATCCAAGGAATTTGACGGCACCCGCCACCAGTTTGCCGGCCTGGACGATCCGAAGCTGGCCGATCATCTGTCCGACCGCGCGCTCGACAGACTGCGCGAGGAAGCGGAACTGGCGCAGGGCGGCTATGCCGAATTCGACCATGACCGTTATCGCGCCGGCGACCTTACCCCGGTCTATTTCGGATCGGCGCTCAAGCTGTTCGGCGTTACCGAACTGATCGACGCGCTATCTGCCCATGCCCCCGCGCCGCGCCCGCAGCCGGCCGAACCGGCCGCCGTCGAGCCGGAACAGAGCGAAGTCACCGGCTTCATCTTCAAGGTGCAGGCCAATATGGACCCGATGCACCGCGACCGCATCGCCTTCATGCGCCTCGTCTCCGGCAAGTTCCGCCGCGGCATGAAGCTGACGCCGTCGGGGTCGGGCAAGCCGCTTGCCGTCCACTCACCCATCCTCTTCTTCGCGCAGGACCGCGAACTGGCGGATGAGGCCTTTCCCGGCGACATCATCGGCATTCCCAATCATGGCGCGCTGCGCGTGGGCGATACGCTCAGCGAAAAGCCCGGTCTGCGCTTCACCGGCCTGCCCAATTTCGCGCCCGAAATATTGCGCCGTGTGCAGCTGAAAGACCCGACCAAGACCAAGCAGCTGCGCAAGGCGCTGGACGACCTCAGCGAAGAGGGCGTCATTCAGGTCTTCTATCCCGAAATCGGCAGCAACTGGATCGTCGGCGTCGTCGGCCAGCTTCAGCTGGAAGTGCTGATCAGCCGGCTTGAGGCGGAATATAAGGTCGCAGCCGGCCTTGAACCCTCGCCCTTCGACACCGCCCGCTGGATCAGCGGCGATGACGCGGCGGTCAAGGAACTGGTCGGCTATAATGGCGCCAACATGGCCAAGGACCGCGACGGCAATCTCGTCTTCATGGCCCGCAGCGCGTGGGACATCGGCTATCAGCAGGAACGTCACCCCAAGGTGAAGTTCAGCGCCACCAAGGAACGGTAAATGCAAACTCCGTTCGTTTCGAGCCTGTCGAGAAACGTGAAGCGCCGCGCTGGCCGTTTCTCGACCTTGGCCTGTCCTGAGCGCCTGCCTTGGCAGGCAGTCGAAGGGCTCGAAACGAACGGATGTTGATAGCTATGCCGTCACCCAATCCTTGCGCAGCGCCTTGCCCGCCAGCGCCATGAACAAGCCAGCCAGCAGGTAGAAGCCCAGCGCCGCGACGATCGCATAGCGCAGCGCCTCATTGCCATAGGCCGGCGTCAGCGCGTCGGACAGGCTGCCCACCGCCCAGCTGCCAAGGCCCAGCCCGACCAGATTGTTGATCAGCAGGAAGGTTGCCGACGCGCTCGCCCGCATGTTGGGCGGCACCAGATGCTGCACAGCGGTCAGCACCGGTCCCAGCCAGACATAGACCAGAGCCTGCGGGATCAGGAACAGGGCAAAGGCGAAACTCACGCTGGATGACAGCACCCCGACCACGAACAACGGCATGCCGATCACATAGCTGACCGCCGGCACCCAGGCGTAATAGGCCTTGTCCTTGCCCCCCATGCGATCGCCCAGAAATCCGCCCAGCAGCACCCCTGCGACCCCGCCAATCAGCAGCAGCCCGCCCAGAAACTGCCCCGCGCCCATCAGGTCGAGGCCAAAGCTGCGCATCAGCAGGCTCGGCAGCCAGAAGGCCACGCCATAGCCACACATCGAACTGCATGCCGCGCCCAGCGCCAGCATCCAGAAGCTGCGCTTGGCGGCGAGGATACCGAACACGGCGCTGACCGGCACCGCCTTGCCCGTCTGCACCGGCCGCGCCGGTTCGCGCACCACCAACCGGAAGATGGGGGCAATCAGGATGCCCAGCACGCCCACGACGATGAAGGCCGTGCGCCATTCCACCGTCTGCGCGATATAGCCGCCCAGCAGCACGCCGCCCGCCGACCCCAGCGGGATACCGAGCGAATAGATGGACAGCGCCCGCGCCCGCTGATGCGCGGGAAAATAGTCGGAAATCACGGCATAGGATGGCGCGACGCCGCCTGCCTCCCCCACGCCCACGCCGATGCGGAACAGGAACATCTGGGTGAAGCTGGTCGCGATTCCGCACAGCGCGGTGAAGCCGCTCCAGATGGCGAGGCTGACGGTGATGACCCATGTCCGGCTGGTCCGATCGGCCAGCAACGCCAGCGGAATCGCCAGCGTCGAATAGAGCAGGGCAAAGGCGATGCCGCCCAATGCGCCCAGTTGCGTGTCGCTCAGTTGCAACTCCGCCTTGATCGGCCCGGCCAGAATGCCCAGAATCTGCCGGTCGAGGAAGTTGAACGTATAGACCAGCAGCAGCATCGCCAGCACGACGCCACGATAGGCGGGGGAGGAGAGTGTTCGGTCGGTCATGCCGTCCTCTTAAACGCCCGTTCGCTTCGAGCGTAGTCGAGAAGCGTCCAGCACAATGTTTCTCGACTTCGCTCGAAACGAACGGATTTGAAACCGACGATCAGAACTTCAGCGTCCCGGTCACGAACACCTGCCGGGGATTGCCATAGAAGGCGGTCAGCGTGCCTTCCGTTCCCAGCGAAGGACGCGGGAAGCCGGCGGCATTGTTGATGATCGCACCCGTCACCGGATCAGCCGCGACGAAGGTATAGCCCGACGTCTTATATTCCTTGTCCAGGATGTTCTTGCCATGGACGCCCAGGCTCCACCGGTCGCTGGGCGCGGTATAGACGATGCTGGCATCCCACAGCGCATAGCCCTTCTGGTCGATATAGGGGTTGGGGATTTCGAACTGATAGGTTTTCGACCGCCAGGACAGGGTCGTCCCGACATAGAGGCTGCCGTCGCCAATCGGCGTGTTATAACTCAGCGTCCCGCTGGCGGTCCATTTGGGCGTATTCTGTACCCGGCGATATTGCGCCACGTCGGTCGGCACGCTGGCGATATTGGCGATATATTCGCGATATTCCGCATCGATATAGCCGATCGCGGTGGACAGGTTCAGCCGGTCGCCGCTGGCGAAAACGTCGCGACCCAGCCGCGCGTTGCTCTCAAACTCCAGCCCTTTGAACCGCGCCTTGCCCGCGTTCGACACCACGCCGCAGAAGGAGGGCGTCGCCACGCCGCCGACATTGACGGTACAGGCGACGGATCCTGGGATCTGCACGTCTTTATAATCGGCATAGAAGCCCGCGACCGCGACATAGAGCGCGCCGTCCATGAAATTGCCCTTATAGCCGACCTCATAGCTGTCGACCTGCTCCGGGCGGAAGCTGAGGAAGGAGGCAATTTCGCTATCCTGCCTGATGCCGTCGCCATTCAGGTCCGGCGCATTGGTGCCAACCCCGCGCGGGTCGAAGCCGCCGCCCTTGAAGCCCTTGGAATAGCTGGCATAGATATTGTGATCCTGCGTCGGCTTGTAGCTGACGGAAAAGCGCGGGGTGAATTTCTTATATTTGGCCGATCCCCGGAAATCGGTGCTGGGTGCGCCGAAGGGCAGGCCCGCGCCGCCGAACACCGGCGACCCGCCGCCCAGATAGCTTTGCCGCAGGATCGCAGCCCGTCGATCGTCCCAGGTATAACGGCCACCGGCCGACACGCTGAACTGCGGGCTGAAATCATAAGTGAAGTCGCCGAAGATTGCATAGGTCTCCGTATCGACATCGGCCTGCGTGAACGCCGTCAGCCCCGCCAGCGTGGTGAAGATGCGCGTATCGAACTGCGTATCGGCGCTGGCGTCCAGATAATAGAAGCCGATCATGCCCTTCAGCGGACCGGCATCGACCTGCAACTGCACTTCCTGGCTCAACTGCTCATTGCGGTAGAAGGCCGGCACATCGACATCGACGGCGGGCAAAGCGTCAAAATCGATCGGCGATGCGCTGTCATCCTTGCGCCAGGCGCTGATCGACTTCAGCGTGAATATGTCGTTCAGTTCGGCCGAGATATTCATCGACAGGCCATAGCTTTTCACCTGCTGGCGCGGATCGACCAGCCCGCCGCGTGTGTCGAACACATCGTCCAGCACCGGCGCGCCCGATACTTGCCCGGGGATCAGACGATGGCCACCGCGCGGATTGCTCTTGTCCTTGGTATAGTCGCCGGTAATGCGCACCAGCACCGGCTCGCCATAACCACCCATTTCGAAGGTGGCGCGGCCAGCCCATATATCCTTGTTGTAATTTTCCTGCCCCGTAGTGAGGTTCTTGCCGAACCCGCCGCGCGACAGACGCGCAAAGGCGCCGCCGACGCGGATCAGATCGCTGATCGGCGCGGATACGCTGATCAGGCCATCCGCCTGATCATAGCTGCCATAGGTGCCCTTCAGCTTCAGCGAAAAATCCTGCGGCAGCAGCTTGGTCACATATTTCACCGCGCCGCCGATCGTGTTGCGGCCATAGAGCGTGCCCTGCGGCCCGCGCAGCACCTCGATCCGCTCCACATCGTAAATGTCGAGCAGCGCCCCCTGCGGCCGGTTCAGATAGACATCGTCCAGATAGATGCCGACCCCCTGTTCAAAGCCGGACACCGGATCCTGCTGGCCCACGCCGCGGATAAAGGCGGTCAGAGTCGAATTGGTCCCGCGCGACGCTTCCAGCGTGGTGTTGGGGGTTACATTGGCAAGATCGGTAATGTCGATCGCCCCGCCCTTTTCCAGCGCCTCGCCGGAAAAGGCACTGACCGCGATCGGCACGCTGACCAATGTTTCCTCACGCCGGCGAGCGGTGACCACGATCGCCGCGCCGTCATCGTCCGCAGCAGCCTGCGGCG